>JANNNG010000040.1:0-2587 GCA_031398425.1 Hyphomicrobiales bacterium
GTTGAAACATGTTGAGATGCCAGAACGCCGCCCCCGGCTAAAAATAAAGCCGATGGATGAATTCTTAGGTTCGTCTGGTTAATGAAAACTTAAGTGAGACCGCCGGAGCGTGCCAAAAAGGCCACTGTTGTTAAGGATTTAGAGGGGTTGCGACTTTGGTCGGGGGCCTCTGGGCTGCAAGTCAGCCTAAAAAATCAATGACTTACAATTAAAATCACGCTTGAGGAAAAAACTGCTTGACACCGCGCGGTGAATCTGATTGAAACAGCGATACTCCAGAAATCCGCCAATCGAAAATCACCCCACAAGCTTCGGGCAAGTGTCGTGTATCACACGCCATCCCAGGGAGGCGACGTGGGGGCGTCTCGTGTTGATGGACAAGAGTGTCTGCCTCCCAATTCAACGAGATGGGGGAAAGGCACCAGAAGGGGATTTGCAAGAAAATAGAAGCGTCGCCGTTTGTCGCTTTAAAAAAGTCCCTCTCCGTCTCGCGCAAACGCGCGATCCACCTCTCCCGCAAGCGGGCGAGGATAAGAATCTTTTTCCTCGCCCGCTTGCGGGCGATGACGGAGAGCGAGTTCAATCGGGCGCAAAGGAGCACCGAGACAGGGGACGCGTCTAGGACGTTACCGGCGTTGTTTCACTGACAGAAACCGTCCATGCGCTTTCGGAATCATAGAGTGGTTTGCTGGGTTTGACTGACACATGTACGTGGTGATCATGGGGGTTTGAGCCATTGTAGTTGCGCCAGGTCCAGGCAGCCGTTCCGCCAACTGCGGAGGAACTTGCGATTTTCCGGTTCCAGATGATGTATTTGATCCGACTGTCACGGCTGGCGTGGATGGAACTTGCAATCGTCGCCGCATTGCAGCCGTGCGATGGATCATGGGTGATATCCATGGCAGCGACTACGCCGATGCCGGCTTCCCTGATCCGTGGGCAATGATCGGAAGTACTGCTGGAACTGCCGCAGTGGTGAATGTCACCGATTGTGCCATCCGAGGCTTTGCTGCGGTTTGGTGCCATGGCATTGACTTGCGCACGAAGCTTGAGAAGACTCTTAGACACGCGCCATTCGCTGACGGCCTCGGTGGCTTCGGTTCCTGTTCCAGACTCCGGATTTGGAGCATCGGGGTCGTCATGCATATCTCCCGAAAAGGCCGGGTTTGCTGTTTCGGTTGCGAGTTCATCGCGACGGTCTTCCAGTCCTCTGACGACGGATTCTGTTGCCATTTCTTTGGTCGCCATGTCGTTTGGTTTCTGTTGCGCCATAGTGTCCTCCCTGGTTCGCCCTGACAATCAGGTTCGTTTGGAATTCTCTTGTCGATGATCACGCCTTTACGCCTAACCAATGGCAATTTCTATGATCTGCTTCACAGTTCCCGTTTCTATGTTGACTGTAGCGCACACTCCATTCGGCGTGCAGGCTTGAATGTCATAGTGACCGGGAGGCAACGCAATGCGAAAACGCCCCTCTGTGTCACAGCGTATTGCAATCTCTGGTGTTGGCGCGGTACCACGCTGCACGGCGACAACAGCACCTGCAACTTGTTCGCCGGAGTGGCGTCGAACCCAGCCTTCATGCAGCACAGCTTGTCCCATTGCGATCTCATGATGTTGCATCTGGTCCGTTGTCAATCCAGCCTTGTATGCGTTCCACGACTTCCGGAATGATGCGCGGTGCTGAATTCACCTGCATGGCGATGCTTGCCGGTGTCCCGCCCACGCCATAGGCATGAATACCCACCACGACGGGTGGGCCATTTTCCTCCTGGAAGATGTAGGCGGGACCGCCACTCTGGCCGCCGGACGTATCGACATCATAGAAAATCCGACGAGCCGAAACCTCGCGAACGCGGTTTTTCGCCCACCACTGTTCCTGCCCGTTTCCAGGCGTTCCGGGATAGCCACTGACGTTCACGAGGAAGCCCTTGAGTTCGGCATCCGGAAAGGCACCCACCTGAAAACACTCACCCTCGGCAAACAGTGGTTCATCGAGATGCAGAGCGGCAATATCAAAATCGGGGTCCTGATTCTGGTGCCAGAGTTCGGTGGTGGAAAATTTCACAACCTTTCGCGTCCCAAATGGTTTGATTTCACGGTCTTGCCCGGGCGTTACGGCAATCTCGCGGGCCCAGCCTCCCATTTGCGTTGCATCGAACACGCAGTGCCCCGCGGTGATCAGCGTACGCGGTGCCACCGCCCATGCGGTGCCGATGAACCGACCCAGGGGCGCATCAATATCGAGGGCGCAGACGAATTTCCAGGGGGCGGTCGTTGTCGACACGATGCGCGTGCGCTCATCGAGACCCAACACGCTCTCCATTCCAATCGGACCGCCGTGTTGGGTGGAAAACAGACTGCCCTTGCCCATGACCAGTCGGCGTCTGGATGAGGCGGTGATGTCCTGTGGTGCGTTTACAGCGCGTGTCTTCACGGCGCTTGGAATGCGTTCAAATGACGGGACTGCGGATTCCGTGGCAGAAGATGAACGCGAAATCGACTTGAGTTTTTCGCCCATGACCCGACCTCCAATAATTCTGGCACAGCTCGAAGGCACGACCGCATTTCAAGAGGACGGAATTCA
>JANNNG010000044.1:0-61187 GCA_031398425.1 Hyphomicrobiales bacterium
AACACCAAGCCCCACAGCAAACTTTGAGTGTTAAAATGATCAGCAACGATTCGTGGAGTGAGCAGAGCCACGCTTGCAGCAAAAAACGCCCCTGCTGTGACGGGGGACATACGGCCGGGGTAGAGCTGGGCAACATTGTCACGAACGAAAAGTTCATCGATACTTGAGTTGACCCCCAATGCGTATTCAGCAAGCGTCGCCATTGAAACAGCCAAAGCAAACAGCGATGCAACACTCGCCCACGTTTCTCGATTTTGATCGGACTTGGTGCGACTGTAGTAGGCGAGCGACAGGCCAATAGCGATGAAGCACAGCGCAGTGTTGAACTTCATCGTTGCAAGACCGGTGCCCACCGACTTCAAGAGTTCAATCCCCAACAGCCAACCTAGCAGCACGGTAACGCCAAGTCCGACGACCAACATGGCGCTGGCTTTCGCGACTCTTGGGAACGATAGTTTTAGATTTTCTGATGTAACGGACGTATAGTTCCCCCCGAAGTTTCCCGACGCCCGCTGATGGGACAGACTGGCAACAATGAGCGCCAGTATGGCCGACACTCCCAAAAAAGCTTGAAGACCGACAATCTTCGGGAGAAGCAACGATGCGTCACCCGCAAAAATGCCAGACTTTCCCGACGTGAAAAAAGCAGACAACAGCGTCACCAAAGCAAGCGCAACGGCAGCGCCCTTAAATTGATACCTTGCAGCCACCCACAACAAAACGGGCGTGACCAAATAGATCGTTGGCAGCGTGCCTTGAAAAGCCAAAGCTGACACAATTAAAAGAACGACACCTAATCCAACCGCATCCAACAGGCGTGGCACTTCGATTTTTGACTTGTCTATCCAGGCTTCAATGACCAGCAGAGTCAAAGGCATCGCAATCAGAAGCCCCGAACTATCTCCCAGCCAGACCAAAGCCCATGTCGTCCAAAATGAGTGTTTACCTAGCCATGCGTCGATTGCGGCTATCAAGGTTGCGCTGGCGAGTGGTGCAACGCCTGCCCCCAATATGACGAAGGCTATAATCTCTTTGGAGCTTTCGAAACGAAAGGGATTGTCTGTAAATCTGGCGATTAAGGTTGCCGCAGCAATTGCGGTCAGCGCGTTGGCTGTGAAATAGAACAACGCAGGAAAAATGGAATTGTGAAACCAGACCGCATTGCAGGTCAATTCTGCCAAGCAGCCAAAACCGACCCACCAAACCCAGCTCCGTTTCGGCGTTAAAAGCAACGTTGCGGCAAAAATTCCGGCAGGTGGCCAGAAAACCACTGATATACCCGGAATGATGGCCAGGCCTTGGCTAAAAGCGCCAGCAACGACATAGCTTATATAAAACAGCAACAAATAGAAGGCATTTGGTCGTGCCCTCCAGAGAAGATTTACGATTCGATCATCACCCCGAATTGCATTCATTTCCAGACCCCACGCATTCAATTCAGCAAACTTCAACCAGATCCTTCCCATCATCAATTCTTACATATAAAAAGGTAGCTGGAACACACCATTTCGGTGTGAACCAGCCACTCAGGTAAGACTCCAATGTTGGGGGGGACTAACGTTGGAGCCGCATCGAATCCTTGTCGCGGTCTTCACCACCTTTTTTGGCAGCAAACCACGCAACAGCCAATCCCATCAGCATGGTGGCAGCAGCAAAGAACGCCGCAACGATGCCTGCCCTCCGCGCAGTTTCCGCGGTCTCACGGGCTTGGGTCAAAACGTCATTGACGCGTTGTGTGGCCTCTGCTTCTGGCAATCCCGTTGATCTTGCAACCAAGCCAGAAAGGTATGTCTGGTCTGTCTGAGACAATGTTACAGCAGCCCCTGTACCAACCATGCGCTGGGCTTCCTCGCGCGTGTTTCGCATCGCATCATCCATGGGCTTTTCCGACCGGAAAAGATCATCAACCATGCGCGACATTGCTGGACCAGATGATACGCCCGCAGCGGCAGAAACACCCGAACTTGCCAGATTGGCAGCACCGGATGCCAACATTCCCAACAAGATTGCTCCCATCAAAAGACTGGCAGCCCAGACCAACGCCCCATGCGCTCCATCCCTGAAAGCGACTTCGTCAGTGAGCATATTTTGCCAACGGCGGCGCATGCGTCCGGCAAAATATCCGCCAAGTGCAAAAGACAGCAGCGGGACGAAAACCGTCCATGCAATCATGATGATACCAAATAACGTTCCGTTTATCCGCTCTGTGGGCCAAGGTGAGAGCAAGGATAAGCCAAGGCCTGATCCGAAGGCCAGCAGGAGCGACGTCGTCGCTGCTGCTATCGTTGCACCACCAAGCGCACATGACCAATCCACGTAGGAACCGCTGCGTATTTCGCTCTCGTCCATATCCGTTGCATAAGACCGCTCGGTTGGGGTCATCGAAGCATGTGTCATCATCGCATTCCCAGAAAGCTCAGAACAAACATTACGACAACAACCAATCCGACAATGTAAATGATACTATTCATCTCGTATTCCTCCTGTTAAATTTCTCAGGTGCTGATGGAAACAACACATTCGTTGTCAACGCACAGATGTCCATTTGGTTCCCGGACGTAAAATGTCCTTGGGTACAGACATGTACAGGGCAAACGAACATGAAACCGGACAGAGTTTTTTTTGATCGAAATGTAGTCGACGTCGCCCATGACTTGGTGGGGATGTCATTCTGCTTGAACAAAGTAGGCGGCATAATTGTCGAAACCGAAGCCTATGACCTGGAAGATGCAGCGGCGCATAGTTTCAAAGGAAAGACAGTGCGTAACAGATCAATGTTTGGCAAACCGGGCTGTGCCTATGTGTATCGTTCCTATGGGTTGCACTGGTGCATCAACATCGTCTGCCAAACAGGTTGCGCCGTTTTGATACGTGCCCTCGAACCAAAATACCAAATTGAAATAATGAGTGAGCGACGTCAAACTTCGAATTTAAAACTTCTGTGTTCGGGGCCTGGCCGTATAACCCAGGCGCTGGCAATAGATGCGCAACTTGACGGTCGGGATATTCTCCATGCGCCGTTTGAGATATATGGTCGTCAATCTCCGAACATCGTCTCCGGCCCACGCATTGGCATCACAAAGGCAGTCGATCTACCGTGGCGCTTTGGCATACGAGCCTCTCCGTTTCTCAGTCGCAAGTTCGCGGACAGGATTTCCCGTTCGTGAATGTGCCCGATTGTGTATTGGCTGGGGTTTCCCTTTAATTCTGTTCCAGACGCTCCTGCAGAGCAATCAGTGTTCTGGATTGAATATGTTGGTCTTTCTCCCAAAACGTGGACCATTCATCATTTTCGGGAAAGTTCTTAATGTTGAATTGACGGGGAGATGTGCATTGATGGAGAGTTACCCAGGAGACAGGCGTCGCAATGGGAGCGCCAGGTCTGGCGCGTACAGACCAAGGGACAATGGCGGTAGCCTTTTCCCGGTTACGCAAATAGTCGATCAGAATTTTTCCGATCCTCTTCGACTTTGAAATTGTGGCTACGAAAACCTTGCTCTTTTCTGCGGCAATGGACTTTGCAAAAACACTGCAAAACAATTCCACATCGGCTGATGGATTGCTGCGGTTCAATGGAACCACAAGATGAATGCCCTTGCCGCCGCTTAATAAGGGCCAAGACTCAAGTCCGGCCGCGGCAAGATAGTCACGCAACACGAGTGCGGCGGCTTTGACGGATGTGAAGGGAAGCGCTTCATCGGGATCGAGATCAAATATCATACGGTCAGGATGATCAAGTTGCGGTAACACCCCGTTCCAGCCGTGTAATTCCACTGTGCCAAACTGAACTGCGGTGGCCAAACCCTTTTCGCCGTCGAGTGCAAAGTACTCTTCATCCTTCGGGCCAAATGTTTGTATCCCTTCTGACATTCCTTTCAAGGCATGCCGTTGAAAAAACACCTCCTTGTCGATCGCGTCAGGGACTCGCAATAAACTGACAGGCCGATTTTCAAGATGCGGAGCAAGTCGCGTCCATATCAACTGATAATAACGGGCGATCATGGCTTTGGTCACGCCACAATCTGGAAACAATACGCGATCCGGGTGGCTGATGCGCCATGATGATTGCGATTGCTTTAACTCCGCAGGGCGCTTTGCGGCGTTTGATGTGGGCTTTACTCTGTCATTCTGTAAATTGATAAATCGCGCCTGTCGCATTTGCTTATCCTTCGTCCAACCCCCAAACCGCACTTCAGCTGCAAACGGCTTGGACAAGAACATGGCACCGTGCGGCAGTTTCTCTCTGTTCAGCAATGACGGTTCTTTCAGTATTGTCTGAACAATCAGTGGTTCCAGAATTCTACGAGCACGGGCGTTGTATCCAGTGCCAATGCGGCCAACGTAGGCCAGGCCCTTGTCGGTTTCCCGCGCAGCAAGGAGTGAGGCGAAACTTTCATGCTTGGTGGACGGCATGATGCCTACCACCATAACGTCAGTGCGCAGATTGGTTTTGATTTTAATCCAATCCGCACTGCGGCCGCTTCGATACAAGCCGTTGCATTTCTTGGCGATGACACCTTCACCACCCGCTGCCACGACATTTTCAAGCATGGCATCGCCGTGGCCCATTATGTGGTCTGCGTAGCGCAAGACGGGATCATCTCCGAGGAGTTGCTTCAATTTGCCTTTGCGCACAGTGTAGGGCGTGCGGCGAAAATCAACGCCGTCAAGTTCTAATAAATCAAAGAATACACCGATGATTCTTTTGTTTTTCCGTTGTTCAAGAGCCTCAATCAGTGCTGGAAAGTCGGCCAGTCCTTTATTGTCAAAAATCACAGCTTCGCCGTCCAGCACTGCTGATTTAAATGGAAGTGCCGCAGCTGCCTGTACAATCGCTGGAAACTTGGAAGACCAATCTAGACCGCTTCGGGTGTAGGCAATGCATGTCCCGCCACCCACTGCCAGAATAATCCGGTAGCCGTCATACTTGAGTTCAAAGGCCCAATCGGGACCAGTGGGAACAACATCTGACGTTTCGCAAAGTTGCGGAACAATAAAGGCCGGCACCAGGTCTCGATTGACTGGCTTCGCCTTTGCGAGTTGCAGTTGCTGCTTGGGGTGTGCAATCTGGTCAGACGTCAGACCGCTGAACACACCCGTTTTAAATCGGTGAGCTAGACTGTCATCGCTCTCAATGAAAGCGTCGCGTTCCTTAATCAACAACCAATTCTCGTTGCGCTCGTTGCTTTTCATGCGCACCAACACCCACCGACCCCGCAGGCGACTGCCCTCACTCGCAAATTTAATCTCACCTTTTTCCAAGGCCAATGCGGGGTCTCCATTTATCGGCTTGTAGGTGGTTGATTCCCAGAGAACCACTGTACCACCCCCATACTGCCCTTTGGGAATGGTGCCCTCGAACGTTCCGTAGCCAATCGGGTGATCTTCGGTCCGCACAGCAAGCCGCTTGTCTTTTGGATTGGCTGAAGGTCCGCGCGTCACTGCCCAACTGACAAGCACACCACTGATTTCAAGACGCAAATCATAGTGCAGGCGCGTTGCAAAATGCTGCTGTATGACCAATTGTCGATTGGCTTCACCTTCGTGGACTTCTGGCTCAGTGGTTTTTGTAAAGTCGCGTTTTCTAAGGTAGGCGGACAACAGTTCCCTGCGGGTTGTGGCCATCACTCAACCTCTGGATTTTTTCTTCTCGCGCTTCGGTGAAGGAGCCAGAGGCTCCGAAATCTTTGAAGATCCAACGGACTTTTTGAGAGCTTCCATGAAATCAATTACTTTGCCGCCCTCATCAGGCGCCTCTTCGTCAATAGCCACCGTCTGACCTTTCTTCAATTTTTCGGCAATCATCGCGCGCAGAGCATCCACATACTTGTTCTTAAACTTTTCGGGATCAAATTTCTCGGTCCGCTTTTCAATCAACTCCACCGCCATATCCATCATATCATCACGGCTTTTACCAGTGCCTATGCCAGCATAGATTTCATCAGCGTCTTTCAATTCATCATCGTAGCGCAGTGTATCAAGCAGCAGGCCACGACCATTGCCGGCAGGATACAAGGCCACCAGATTTTCTTTGCCGCGTAGTGTCAGTTGCCCAATACCAATTTTTTTGGATGCTTTGAGCGCGTCGCGAATGACTCGATAACCTTCTTCCGCAACTTCGCCGTCCGGGAGGACATAGTATGGACGTTCGAAATACAATGGATCAATTTCGCCTGCATCAACGAATTGCACAAGCTCCACCGTGTGGCGCGACTTCAGTTTGACGGCATCGAGTTCGCCGTCTTCCATAAAGACGTAGTTTCCGGGCTCGACTTCATAAGCCATGACAATATCATCTTTTTTGACTTCGCCCTTGCCTGGTACAGTTTTGATGTACTTGATGCGCTGCTTGGACTTCCGGTCGACTTGGTGAAAATTGACTTTTGCTTCTGTTTTTTCGGCAGATACGAGCCTGATTTCGATATTGACAAGTGCAAGCCTCAAGTGGCCCTTCCAGAATGTACGAACAGACTCGGGCATGACACTTTCTCCAATGTACAAAACGCAATGACACGAAATAACGCGAGCAGAGAGAGACAGTTCCATCACAACTTTCACCAGCGAACAAAATTGAAAACTATATCAGTTCACCGTCGTGAATAGGAACCAATTGGCCTCGAAATGCTTTGTATTCGAGTGCAAATCATGTGAGGTTTCGATGTCAAAACAAAGCATGTCGCGTCGCGGAGTTCTGGCTGGTGCAGCCACCATTCCCGTCATCGAACCCGCACAAAGCGAAGCAAAGGCGGCGGCACCATCACCTGAGGTGCCTTCTATAAACAAGACTGTGCAGGGGAACGGTGGGGAATTGCATCCACTGTCGTCTGAAATCAGCGCAACTCTGACTACAAACCAGGGTGTTCCCATTGGAGATAACCAGAATTCTCTTCGCATTGGTGAGCGCGGGCCAACTACGCTCGAAGATTTTGTGCTTCGTGAAAAGATTACGCATTTTGACCATGAACGCATTCCGGAGCGTGTTGTGCATGCCAGAGGCACTGCGGCTCACGGTTATTTCGAACTCACGGACAGTCTTGCTGATGTATCCAAGGCCGACATTTTCCAAAAGGTGGGCGAACGCACACCCGTTTTCACCCGATTTTCTACTGTGGCGGGAAATCGCGGATCGACCGATATGGCGCGCGATGTGCGCGGATTTGCTGTCAAGTTCTATACGCAAGAGGGCAATTGGGACCTGGTTGGAAACAACATTCCCGTATTCTTTATTCAAGACGCCATGAAGTTTCCCGATCTCGTTCACGCAGTCAAAGAAGAGCCTGATCGTGGTTTCCCGCAAGCGGCAAGTGCTCACGACACATTTTGGGATTTCATCTCACTGATGCCCGAAAGCATGCACATGATCATGTGGGTCATGTCTGATCGGGCTTTGCCGCGATCCGTGCGCATGATGGACGGCTTTGGCGTTCACTCGTTCCGATTGCTGAATGCGGCTGGTAAAAGCACTTATGTAAAATTTCACTGGCGGCCTGAACTGGGCAAGCAGTCGGTTGTATGGGACGAAGCTGTGAAGATCAGTGGCGCTGATCCAGACTATCACCGCCGCGACTTGTGGAACGCGATAGCCGAAGGTGATTTTCCAGCCTGGACTTTGTCCGTTCAGCTGTTTGATGAGGAGTTTGCGAAGAGCTTTGATTTCGATGTTCTCGACTCTACCAAACTCATCCCGGAAGAGGTTATCCCTCTACGCGTGATTGGTCGAATGGTATTGGATCGCAATCCAACCAATGTCTTTGCGGAGACTGAGCAGGTTGCCTTCTGTACATCACACGTCGTTCCAGGCATTGATTTTACCAACGATCCCCTGTTGCAGGGCCGTAACTTCTCTTATCTCGACACACAGCTGAAGCGGCTGGGTGGGCCAAACTTCCATCAGATTCCGATCAACGCGCCGCGCTGTCCCATGCACAATTTCCAGCGGGATGGGCATATGCAGATGTCGAAACAGGAGGGTAGAATCAGTTATAATCCGAGTGCCCTAGACGGACCAAATCTGAATGAGAACGACGCTAAGGGATTTGTCAGCTTCCGCGAACACGTTCAAGGTGACAAGTTACGGGTGAGGTCGAAGACATTCTCTGATCACTATAGTCAGGCACGACAGTTTTATATGAGCCAGACCAAACCTGAGCAGGACCACATCGTTGCGGCGTTGACGTTTGAATTGAGCAAAGTCGAAACTGTTGAAATCCGTACCCGCATGTTGGGCCACCTTGTCAACATTGACGATAGTCTCGCAAAACGCGTGGCGGATGGACTTGGTGACACAGATGCAATTGTCAATGCTCAGACAGAGATCAAGGCAAGGTCTGATCTGAAGAATTCACCAGCTCTGTCTATCTTGCAGAATGCCCAGCCCACATTCAAGAGCCGGGTGTTGGGCTGTCTGTTGGGTGAAGGAGCAGATGCCGCGCTCGTGTCAGCATTGCGCACCGCTGTAAAAAGTGCAGGCGGCACATTCAAGACCATAGCGTCAAAAATAGGCGGTGTTGTTGGCAGTGATGGGAGCCGCATACCTGCTGATTATCAATTGGACGGAGGACCATCAGTGTTGTTCGACGCCGTGGCAGTGGTTACCAGCAAAAAAGGATTGGAAGAACTATCCAGGAAGGTAAAGGCAGTCGAATGGGTCAACGACGCATTCTCTCATCTTAAAGTCGTGGGTCTATCGCCAGACGCCAAGCCGCTTGGAGATATGGCTGGGGTGAAAAAGGACAACGGAATAATATCATTGTCAGCTGCAGGGATGGACGACTTCATTGTTGCTATCAAGGGAGGGCGAATTTGGGAACGCGAACCTCAAGTGAGACCTGCCTGAATTCGAAACCGCCTATGGTGAAAAGACGGCACAAAGACACCTCTCATCAATCTGTCCACCGTCGAAGAAATTATTGGAGTGAATACCCATTTCCGAAAGATGAACAGGCTCGATAGCGAATCTTTGTTATTAATGAGGAACAATTCCGTGACTTTGAAATTCTACATTTAATGTTATAAAGTAAAGGAGTGCCAGATGACGAAAAAAACAGTGCAACCTGAAAGCCTTTCACGCTTTGGCCAAGCAGCCCGGTCTCAACAATCAGTCAAGGATAAGCCTGGTCTCCTGGCGGATGCCGAAACCACCCCCAATCCTCTTGATTCGAAACAGAAAGATGATGCTGCGACACGCGTCTTGCGTGAAGGTGCCACAGGTAAAGACCAGGGCGCAGACGAAGCAGTACATGCATTGCCGGATCGTGTGACGAAGAAATGAACCGTCTTCTGTCACGGGGTGTTTGATTGGAACCCATCACCCGGTTCGGGACAGTTATGAGATTGAACCATTCCACCAAATATCTACGGCGTGAAATTTCTGGAACATTACCCTTTTTTTCGCGTTGAGAACCTGGGCAAGGACGCCCTTTCAAAAACATTAATGGAGAAAGACCATGGCCGAGAAAAACATGACCAGCCTGTTTGAAGACACGCTGAAAGACATCTACTATGCAGAGCGCAAGATATTGGCAGCGCTGCCAAAAATGATGAAGGCAGCCCAGTCTCCCGATTTGAAGGCGGCGTTTGAGAAGCATCGCACAGAAACTGAAGTACAAGTGCAGCGCCTGGAAGAGGTATTTGGCATCATTGGCCAAAAACCTAAAGGCAAGACTTGCCCTGCGATTGACGGAATTCTGGAAGAAGGCAAGGAAATGATGGACGAATACTCAGGCTCCTCTGCGCTTGACGCCGCCCTGATTTCCTCCGCTCAGGCTGTTGAGCATTACGAAATGTCGCGTTACGCTACACTGAAACGCCTGGCTGAGAAACTTGAACTTCAAGGTGCAGCAGAACTTTTGGATGAAACCTTGCAGGAAGAGATTCAGACCGATGAAGATCTGGATGTTCTGGCGGAAAATGACAATGCGGAAGGCGATGATTCCGAGATGGACAAACAGGCTGCAGAGTAAGACAGTTGAATGGAAATTCGAAAGGCCGATGGAAATCATCCATCGGCTTTTTGCTATGTTTAATTTTTACTTCTCAGGCAGGCACGAGCGCTTGGAATTCCACCTGTTGCCTCTGAAGTTCTGACAGCAATGCTTGATCAATACCGTGTTCGAAAGTAACGGGTGAATAATCGATCAACCCATTGGGGCAATGCCAGTCATCATCCCAGCCGGGGTGGTTCATGACAGGGTAAAGACAAATGCCGTGCACTGGCACACCGGCGTTCATGGCAGATTTGACTTGGCTGCATACATGTCAAAAACATGAGGTACGTAACTCTGCTTCAATACCAGTTTCGGCGATAAAAATGGGTCTGCCGTAACGATGATGATTTTCGACCAGCATGCTGGCAAAACCAAAGTCAGTGCGAGACATTCGCTGTGCACTGGCAGCACATCCCGCCAGTCCTCAATCAACTGCTTGTATTCCCTGCCGACATTTCGGATGTTGCGATCCAGGTCATGGAGACCAAGTGGGTTGACGTTGCCGTTGTTCTCCCGCGGGGCCGTGTCTGTGAGGGAATACCATGTCAGGCAAACTGTCGGCACGCCGTTGTTGCGAACGCGCAGCACGTTGGCAAACTGTTTCTGCAACTAGAGCACAGCGTCATCACCATTCGGACCTTCCCGCAGATCGGTTTCCGTGTGCGTGACTGGCAGATGATAGCGATCATAATACTGTCTTGTAATTTCGTTGTAACAAAAAATTTCGCCGGTCCAGTAGGTATGACCACCAGCCGCAACGCGGTGCTCATTGGTAATGTAGTAATCATTGCCCAGCACGCGGTGATGCTTCAGATTGTTGGTCATGAAAAAAGATACTCTTCCCGAGTCCGAATATCACTGTTGAAACAGGCAAGAACTTTCAGGACATGCGACAGAAGACGAAATTCAAGTTGTGCGCGACGTGCTGTTGGCGGCCCAGCCCACCAAACGTTTTGTGACAGTCGAAGAGGTGGCTGCACTGGTCGTGTTCCTCAGTGGTGATCAGGCTGCGTCAATCACGGGTGCCTTCATTCCGATTGATGGCGGCTGGACAGCCCATTGAGCAGTCGTTGGGCAACCCGTTCCACATGTCGTCGCACTGTCACACGAGCGTTAATTTTCGTTAATAGCGTCTTTCTCGAATTGCGGGGAATGAAGCATGAAGAGTGTGGTTGTCGCGTTTTTGTTGGTATTCATTTCGGTTCTCATGCCAACTGCGGCGCGGGCCGAAGCCATCCAAGGCTCTGGCTCTACCTTCGCTTTCCCGCTCTTGCAGAAACTGTCACGCTCCTATCTGGAAAACCGTGCCGGTAGCAGTGACTTTGTCGATATGGACTTGGGTGTTGAGTACGAACCTGTTGGATCACTTGGTGGAATTTTGCGCCTGGAGAGCCGCGGCATCGACTTCGCCGCTTCAGATTTTCCACTATCAAAATCCGAAATCGACAAGCGCGGACTGATTCAGTTTCCGTTCGTGACAGGTGCCGTTGTGCCTGTTTACAATGTGAAGGCGCTGAACGGAATCGAAATCAAGCTGCCCGCAGTTGTGCTCGCTGATGTCTATCTCGGCAAAATTCAAAACTGGAACGACAGGGCGATCGTAGCGGCCAATTCGGGCGTTACATTGCCGGATTTGCGCATCTCTGTTGTTCACCGCAAGGACGGGTCAGGGACCACCAACAATTGGACGGCTTTTCTTTCAGGTGCAAGTAAGGAGTGGCGCGAGAAATATGGCACCAATACGTTGGTGTCCTGGCCCATCGGCATCGACGTCGATGGTGGAAGCCGCATGGCGGAAACTGTGGCCAAGACGGAAGGTGCCATCGGCTATCTGGAGCTCGGACAGGCTACCCGCGCGGGGATCTCTATCGCTCCGGTGCAGAATGCACAGGGAGCATTTGTTTCAGCCAACGCCGACACAATCAAGGCGGCGGTGACTTCTGCGGCGTGGTCTGCTGATGAGCATTTTCATACCTCGCTTGTGAACGCGCAATCGCCAGATGCCTATCCGATTTCGGCAGTGACCTATGTGGTCATGCCGCGAGAGCGCAGTTTTGCATCAAACCAGCGAGACGTGCTGCGGTTCTTCAAGTTCGTGCTTGAGCAGGGCAGCGCGGAAACGCGTGCGCTGGGCTATGTGCCGTTGCCAGCCTCAACCATTCAAGCTGTCAAAGACTATTGGGCCAAACAAGCCGGATACGGCTCGTAAGCGCCAGCAAGCAAATTCGTCAGGAGTGCATCATGGAAGTTGATATTTTCAGGGAAATCATCGTGCCGGTCGTGGGCGGGCTTGGCATTTTCATGCTCGGTCTCGAATTCATGGCAAACGGCATCCAGGCACTGTCTGTGAATCGCATGCGCGCCTGGTTGGCGACGATGGCTGGCACGCCCGTGAAAGGCGTGATCGCAGGTACGATCATCACGGGCATCATCCAATCTTCAACCGCGATGACAGTGATGGTCGTCGGTCTTGTCAATGCCGGTGTTGTGGGTCTGCGGCCTGCGATCAGCGTGATCATGGGTGCCAACGTCGGAACAACGTTGGGCAATGGCCTGATTGCACTTCCGCTGGGGCCGCTCGGCCTTTTCCTTGGCGGCATCTTCGGCCTTATCTACGTTTTTGCAAAATCGGAAAAGGTGCGCAACATCGCGCTGGCCTGTCTTGGCTTTGCCATCATCTTTTACGGCCTCAACCTGATGACAGGCGGCTTGAAGCCCTTGCGCAATATGCCCGAAGTGATGTCGGTCATCTCCAGTCTGAATGCGACGTCGTTCACTGGTTTGATCACCTGCGTGCTGATTGCCGCAGGCATTACTGCGATGATCCACTCGTCTTCCGCCACCATCGGCATCGTGATGGGGCTTGGGGCTTCGGGCGTGTTGGACTGGCAAACGGCGGTGGCCTTTTCTTTGGGTGCTGACCTTGGCACCACGGTCACGTCATGGATGGCTTCGCTCAACCTCTCTAAAAATGCCAAACGCGCTGCCTATGCCCATATTTCGTTCAACTTCATTGGCGTCGCGGTAATGCTGGCACTGTTCTTCCCGGCACTTGAGTTTTTGAAATACGCCATGAACTGGTTCGGCGGTGACCCTGCGGTTGCTGTCCTGGTGGATGGCAAGGAGACATTCCCGCTGGTGCCGGTTGCTGTGGGGCTGTTCTCTTCCGCATTCAACATCTTCAACGTCGTCTTGCTGTTTCCATTCATCGGTGTGTTCGAGAAATACCTGTCGCGCATTGGCCGCACGTCGGAAGAAGACATTGAGGATTACTCAACGCCCCGCTATCTTGACCGGAAGCTCGTTGGCAACCTCGTGCACGCTGTGCCTGCAGTGCAACAGGAGACAAGTCGCCACATTGAGGCCGCAGCCGTTTTCCTCGACATCGCCCGCGGCAAAAAGGGTGCACCTTCCGAGCCTGCGGAGCACTATCTCGCAACCGATATCCTGAGCCGCGATATCAGGTCCTACTCAGCCTCGCTGTTTCGCGATGACATGCAGAAAGAGGAACTCGATCTTGTCGCAAGCCTGATTGAGGAAGCGGACTTTTCAGCCAGTCTTGCAGAGCAGCTCAATCAGATCGCAAGACGCGTCAAGCGCGAAGAATTGGGCTCGGCTGCAAAGGGCTTCTTGATGGAAGCATTGGACAAGCTTGATGAGCAACTGCGCATGATCGTGCCAAACAAGGGCGTGCCAGTGGCTACCTTGCCAGCCGGGCATAGCAAGATCGCAGAGCTTGAGAATATTCGCTGGCGTATCCTGCAACAGGGACCGTCAGTGCCAGCGGGTGAGCGCGGCGCACTGCTGGCCATTCTCGGCAGCATCGAACGGGCTGAATACATTGTCGAGCGCATTGCAGCTGAGCGCGCATCGGTAGACCGCGAAGCGGTGGTCAAGAAAGCCACATCGCGAACTGCAAAAGGCCAGACACGCCGTGAGACGGGTGGCATGCCCGGTTTGCAGCCTGCGGAGTGAGATTTGAAGCCACAGCGTCATGGGTCCAGCCGATGTTTGACAGACTGCAAAACTGTCACAGAACTGTTGCTTATGCATTGCAGTGATCCCGTTGTTAACAGGAGATAAAGTATGCGCTCGACATTCAAGACACTTTCGGCAAAAACTTTTGCCGCTGCTCTGACACTTTCTACCGTGATGACGTCATTCGCCCAGGCCGACGCGATGTCGGACCTTTTGGCGGCTGCCAAGTCTGAAGGTCAGTTGACCGTCATTGCCCTTCCACATGACTGGTGTGGCTACGGCGGTGTGATTGCTGGCTTCAAAGCCAAATATCCAGAAATCACCGTCAACGAACTGAACCCCGATGCCGGTTCTGCCGATGAACTCGAAGCCATTCGCGCCAACAAGGACAACAAGGGCCCACAGGCTCCAGACGTGATTGACGTTGGTCTTGCTTTTGGTCCACAGGCCAAAACCGAGAAACTGATCCAGCCCTACAAGGTTGCGACCTGGGCTGAAATTCCGGACAATGTGAAGGATGCGGAAGGCTATTGGTACGGCGACTATTATGGCGTCATGGCCTTTGGTGTGAACAAGGACCTTGTCAAGAACACGCCCGCCGATTGGGCCGATCTCCTGAAGCCTGAATATGCCAACTCCTTTGCATTGACAGGCGATCCCCGCGCGTCCAATCAGGCTATTCTTGCAATTCTGTCTGCCGGCATGGCCCGTGGTGGTGAACCCGGAAAAGCGTCGGGTGAAAAAGGTCTGGAATTCTTTGCCGAGCTGAATAAAGCAGGCAACTTTGTGCCGGTTGAAGCCAAGTCCGGGACCATTGCTCAGGGACAAACACCAATTGTTGCGGCTTGGGACTATAATCTTCTCGCATGGCGTGATAGCCTCAAAGGCAACCCGCCGATGGAGGTTGTGGTACCCAAGTCAGCATCACTGGCTGGTGTCTATGTGCAAGCCATCTCAGCTTACGCACCGCATCCCGCTGCTGCAAAACTCTGGATGGAATATCTTTATTCGGACGAAGGCCAGATCGGTTGGCTGAAAGGATATTGCCATCCGGCACGCTTCAACGCCATGTCAGCCGCAGGAAAAATTCCCGCCGAACTCTTGGCAAAATTGCCACCAGCTGAAGCCTATGCCAAAGCGATTTTTCCGACTGTAGAGCAGCAGGGTGAAAACAAGTCTGTCGTCACGGGCAACTGGGACAAGGTGGTTGGCGCAGTCGTGAAGTAACGAATTGAGTGGCCTTCGTCTGTCAGGGCGGAGGCCGCTTTTCATCCTGAAAATGAGTTTATGACCCCCTCTTCACGTCGGCAATCCGGATTGCAGGTCAGCTTTTTCAACTGGCTGGGCATGGTTCCCTTTGCGTTGTTTGCAGCATTGTTTCTGATCCTCCCGACAATCCAGATTGTGTTTGGGGCCTTTCGCACCGTCGATGGAGGTGTGACGTTCAACAACATCATTGGTCTTGGTGCCCCCAACATTCTTGCAGCCATCTGGTTGTCGATGAAGATCAGTCTATTGACAGCTTTTCTGGGATGCCTGTTTGGTTTGCTCTTGGCGATAGCAGTCACACGTGGCGGCTTGCCCCAGTGGTTGCGTGACGCCAGCCTGACTTTTTCAGGCGTTGCATCAAACTTTGCAGGTGTGCCGCTGGCGTTTGCCTTTATCGCGACATTGGGGCGGCTCGGTATTGTCACGGTGATCCTGCGCGATGTGTTCAATATCAATCTGGCCGGAGCGGGGTTCAACCTCATCAGTTTCTCAGGTCTGACCCTGGCCTATCTCTACTTCCAGATTCCACTGATGCTGCTGATCATAACGCCAGCGCTCGATGGGTTGAAACGCGAATGGCGCGAAGCAGCGGAAAGCCTCGGTGCAGACGGGATCGAATACTGGCGGCGCGTGGCTTTGCCGGTGTTGTGGCCGTCGTTGCTCGGCACCTTTGCCTTGTTATTTGCAAATGCCTTTGGCGCAGTAGCCACTGCCATGGCGCTTACAGGTTCATCGCTGTCGATTGTACCCATTTTGCTGTTTGCGCAAATCCGGGGTGACGTGTTGCAAGACCCACACCTGGGCTATGCCATTGCCTTTGCGATGATTGCGATCACGGGCATTGCCAATCTTATCTACATCGTGCTGCGTAGCCGGGCGGAACGGTGGCAGAAATGAAACTGTCGAGGATTGCATCTTGGTTCACATTTTCGCTAGGCACACTGTTCTTCTTCCTGCCATTGCTGGCCACATTCGAATTTTCCTTGCGGGCAAGGCGTGGTGTCTACTCCTTTGATGCCTATCAGTCGGTGTTGTCTGATCCGCAATTTCGCGAGACATTTATCTATTCGATTGTCATGGCCTTGTTCACGATTGTCATTGGTTTGGCGATTGTGACGCCCACGGCGTTCTGGGTGCGTCTCAAGTTGCCGAAACTGCGACCCTATGTTGAATTCATCACACTCTTGCCATTGGTGATCCCGCCCATCGTGATCGTGTTTGGCTATATCAGACTTTACAACACATCAAGCTGGTTGCCTCTTACAGGCACTGTGACGGGCACCAATATTTTGTTGATGTTTGGCTATGCCACGCTGTCCCTCCCCTATTTGTATCGTGCCGTCGATACAGGATTGCGCACCATCGACATCCGCACCCTGACTGAAGCAGCACAAAGCCTGGGTGCTGGGTGGACGACTATTATTCTCAGGCTCATCTTGCCCAATGTTTTGGTGGCTTTGTTGTCGGGCGCTTTCCTCACTTTTGCGATTGTTATCGGAGAATATGTGCTGGCTGCCTTGCTTGATCGTCCCGCCTTTGGCCCTTACATGGTGTGGATGGGCGGCAACAAGGCCTATGAGCCGGCTGCTCTTGCCGTCATTGCCTTTGCCATCACCTGGGCCTGCATGGCGCTGATTCAACTTCTCACCCGTTTTTCCAGACACGCGAAAGCGCCAACGTGATGACCTATATGAAGCTTGAGGGATTGCAAAAGTCGTTCGGTAAAACCCGCGTCGTCGAACATTTTGATCTCGACATAGGCAAAGGAGAGTTCATTTCACTTCTCGGTCCGTCAGGATGCGGCAAGACCACAATCTTGCGCATGGTCGCTGGCTTTGAAAGCCCCACAGCCGGGCACATCAGCATTGAAGGACAAGACATCACACCACTTCGTCCAAGCCAGCGCAACATCGGCCTTGTGTTCCAGTCCTATGCCTTGTTTCCAAATCTCACGGTGGCGCAGAACGTTGCCTTCGGCCTGAAGGTGGCGAGGCAGAAGCAGAGTGTCATCGATCAACGTGTGGCCGACATGCTGGCGTTGATCGGACTTCCAAAATTGGGGGATCGATACCCCTATGAGTTGTCGGGCGGACAGCAACAGCGTGTAGCCCTGGCGCGTGCTCTTGCCGTTCGGCCCCGCGTGTTGCTGCTGGATGAACCACTTTCGGCCCTTGACGCAAAAATACGTGTGAGCTTGCGCCGTGAAATCCGCGACATCCAACGTGAGCTTGGTATCACTACAATTTTTGTGACCCATGACCAGGAAGAAGCCTTATCAATCTCTGATCGCGTTGTCGTGATGAACCAGGGTCGTGCTGATCAGGTGGGGGAACCTCATGTCATTTATAACCATCCTACGACCCGCTTTGTTGCCAATTTTGTTGGAACACTCAACACGTTTGAAGCTGTCGTCAAGGATGAGAGAAAAGGTGTCGTCACCCTTGGGGACGTGGACTTGCAGCTGACGCGCGGTGCTTTGGCCAACAGCAAAAACGACAAGATCGGATTGGCAATCCGGCCCGAGGGTTTGATGTTGGGCCGCCAGAAGGCACCGGCGGTAACCTTGCAGGCAACGATTGAAGACGTGCAGTTTCTCGGGTCCGTCATTCGGCTTCGTGCGAAAGTGGTGGGGCAAAGCATATCTCTCGACACCTTCAACCGCAATAATGTGGCACCGCCCGCCATTGGCAGTGTTGTCGATGTTTCGCTGCATCCAAAAGACCTGATCCTGTTGCAAGACAGTGATTTCACTTAAGACACTGTTTCACGGAGGCCATTATGCCGAAACTGGGTCCGGACCCTGTCATCCATCCCACCGCAACCGTGCAGAACTGCAAGTTTGGCGCCTATGTCGAAATCGCCGAAGGCACGCAGCTTCTGGATAGCGACATGGGAAACTATAGCTACACGGCGCGTTTTGCCGACATCTCTTCTGCGCGCATCGGGAAGTTTGCGAACATTGCTGCATTCAGCCGGATCAATCCGGGAGAGCATCCGCACCACCGTGCCTCGCTGCATCACTTCATGTATCGGTCAAGCTATTATTGGCCCGAAGAAACCGATGAGCAATCGGTGTTTGATTGGCGGCGCTCGCGGCCCGTGCATGTGGGTCACGATACGTGGATATGTCATGGGGCCGTCATCATGAAAGGTGTGACCATAGGCAATGGAGCTGTTGTTGCGTCCAGCGCCGTTGTCACGAAGGATGTGCCACCCTATGCCATCGTCGGGGGGCTTCCGGCAACGTTGATCAAGTGGCGTCATGCACAGGATGTGGCAGAGCGTTTGCAATCCCTTGCCTGGTGGGATTGGGACCATGACACATTGCGCATTGCCCTGCCCGATTTTCGCTCACTGAGTGCAGAAGCTTTCCTTGAAAAATACGAGGGGCGACCGCCTGCAAAAATTGTCACAGAGACGTTACATTCGGTTGCTTGAGTAAGGCATGGATGCAATGCCACATGCCAACCGCGCCAATGCCATGCGGCTTGTCGCACTTGCACCCTGGCCAATCGTGAAAGATCTCACCAGAAACTTCGACGGCAATGACTTTCACATCATGCGCGCACCCGAAGTGGGCCTCGTCATGTTGCGGGGACGCATGGGCGCTACGGGCAACGCTTTCAACGTCGGCGAGGCAACCGTCACGCGATGCAGTTTGAGATTAGCTTCAGGGACTGAAGGCCACGCCTATGTCATGGGTCGCAATCTAGAACATGCAAAAAGGGCCGCACTCTGCGATGCGCTCTATCAAGAAAACGCGGCTACAATGTTGCCCATCCTCTCAGCCATCGAGACGCACCTGCAAGCGCAGCAACAGGAAACAGCATCCAAGGCAGCAGCAACGAAAGTTGATTTCTTCAGCATGGTACGCGGCGATGTCTGACGCGCAGCTATTGCAATCCCCGCAAGACCTCGCATCGCTGTTCCGCTGCATCCTCGGTTGCTTTTCCAAACCGGCTGTGCCGGTAAAGCTCACAACACCAACAGATGCACCGGCAGCGCTTTGGCCAAGCAGCGCCGCCATTGGCCTGACCCTGTTTGACTATCAAACCCCTGTCTGGCTTTCAGTGACACTGGATACGCATCCCGTGCGCAAGTTCATTCGATTTCACACCGGTGCTGCCATCACTGCCAAGTCCAACGAGGCAATTTTTGCAGTGATGACGATGGATGAAGCAAATATGGACTGGCCACAGTTCAACTTGGGGTCACACGCCTACCCTGACCGCTCGACAACTGTAATTGTGCAGGTCCCGTCATTTTCGGAAGGCGCGCCAGTTCATGTATCGGGACCGGGATTGAAAGAACCCGTCGCTTTACAGGTTGCAACCGCAAGTGCTGGTTTCTGGAAACGTGTGCAGAAGAACAACAATCTGTTTCCCATTGGCCTCGACATCATCCTGGTCAGTGAGACGCATATCGCAGCGTTGCCGCGCTCCTCGCGCCTTGCTCTGCCGGAGTTTGCCTGATGTATGTGGCGGTCAAAGGTGGCGAACAGGCGATTGACGCCGCCCATCGGTTGCTCGCAGAAGAGCGGCGCGGCGATACATCAGTGCCCGGCTTGACGCTAGAACAAATCGCCGAGCAACTGACATTGGCAGTCGACCGGGTCATGACCGAAGGGTCGCTCTATGACCGCGAATGGGCTGCACTGGCGGTGAAGCAATCGCGCGGTGATCTGATCGAAGCCATTTTTCTCATTCGCGCTGCGCGCACCACACTGGCGCGCTTTGGTTATACTGAGCCGATGAATACCAAAGCCATGCGGGTGAAGCGGCGCGTCTCTGCAGCCTTCAAGGATATCCCCGGCGGGCAGATTTTGGGTCCGACATTTGACTATACCCACCGGCTTCTGGATTTTGGCCTGACGCGCGATGAGAAGCCCGAAGCTGCGGCAACAGCGCCTGCCGACCTTGAGCAAACCATGCCACGTGTGCTGGAAATGCTTGCAAATGAAGGCTTGATCGAGCAACCGTCTGCTGCTGCAAGGGAACCGGACGATTTGACACAGGACCCGCTCGACTTTCCGGCCGGGCGTGATTTGCGTTTGCAAAATCTCGCTCGCGGCGATGAGGGGTTCCTGCTCTCGCTGGCCTATTCAACCCAACGCGGTTATGGCCGCACCCACCCGTTCGCAGGTGAAATTCGTCTGGGGCTGGTCGAGGTGTCTTTTACACCGGAAGAATTGGGTTTTCCCATTGTCATTGGCGAGATCATGGTCACGGAATGTGAGATGATCAACCAGTTCCACGGCTCTAACGAAGTACCGCCGCAGTTCACACGGGGTTATGGTCTGGGTTTTGGCCAGTGCGAGCGCAAGGCAATGTCCATGGCACTTGTGGATCGGTCATTGCGTGCAGGCGAACTGGGTGAGGAGCGTATCGCACCCGCACAGGATGAAGAGTTCGTGCTCTCGCATTCCGACAATGTGCAGGCCACGGGTTTTGTCGAACATCTGAAGCTTCCACACTATGTCGATTTCCAGTCGGAGCTGGTGATGCTGCGGCAGATGCGGGCCGACATCGAAGCCAAGACACGAAAGGCTGCTGAATGAACGCGCCAACTTACAACTTTGCCTATCTTAACGAGCAAACCAAACGCATGATCCGCCGCGCCATCCTCAAGGCTGTGGCGGTACCCGGCTATCAGGTGCCATTTGCCAGCCGCGAAATGCCCATGCCCTATGGCTGGGGAACGGGTGGCGTGCAGGTGACAGCCGCCATTCTCACGCCAGACGATACATTGAAAGTGATTGATCAGGGTGCCGATGACACAACGAACGCAGTCTCGATCCGCAAATTTTTTGTCAAGACTTCTGGTGTGGCAACGACGGAAAAAACTGAAGATGCGACCATCATTCAGACTCGTCACCGCATTCCGGAAACGCCGCTGACAGAAGACCAGATTCTGGTATTTCAAGTGCCAATCCCGGAACCCTTGCGTTTTCTTGAACCGCGTGAGACCGAAACCCGCGTGATGCATGCACTCGAAGAGTATGGCGTCATGCAAGTGAAGCTTTACGAAGACATTGCGCAATACGGGCAGATCGCTACGACATATGCCTATCCTGCCAAGGTGGCGGATCGTTATGTGTTCGATCCTTCACCCATTCCGAAATTTGACAATCCTAAACTCAATGATTGTCCGGCATTGCAACTGTTCGGCGCTGGCCGCGAAAAGCGCATCTATGCCGTGCCACCTTATACAAAAGTTGTCAGCCTCGACTTTGAAGATCATCCCTTTGAAATCCAGACATGGGACAGGCCTTGCGCCATTTGCGGGTCGCGCAAAAGCTTTCTCGATGAGATCCTGACCGATGATGCTGGCGGGCAGATGTTTGTCTGTTCCGATACGGATTTCTGTGCCAGGCAACAGAACCAGTCGGCATGAATCCATTGTTGCAGGTGGAGGGTCTCGGCAAAACCTACGGCAACCGCTTGGGTTGCGAGGATGTTTCGTTTGAACTTCAGGCCGGGGAAGTGCTGGCGATTGTGGGTGAGTCCGGTTCTGGCAAGACGACGCTGCTGCGTTGCTTGTCGGGTCACCTGCAAGCCAGTTCGGGGCGCGTGCTTTACGCTCAGCGAGATGGGCGCAGCGTATGCCTGGCAGACCTCAGCGAAGCCGAGCGTCGCATGCTGATGCGCACGGACTGGGGCTTTGTCCATCAGGATGCACGGGAGGGTCTGCGCATGGGTGTGTCGGCTGGTGCAAACGTGGGTGAGCGTCTGATGGCTGTTGGTGCGCGGCACTATGGTCACATCCGGTCCACTGCCGAAGATTGGCTGACACGGGTTGAAATCAACAGAGAGCGTATTGACGACAGTCCGTGGGCCTATTCCGGCGGCATGCGCCAACGCCTGCAGATCGCACGCAATCTGGTGACGTCGCCACGATTGATATTCATGGATGAGCCCACAGGTGGGCTTGATGTGTCAGTGCAGGCACGATTGCTCGATCTCATTCGCGGGCTTGTGCGCAAGTTCAACCTTGCAGCTATTGTGGTCACCCATGATCTTGCAGTGGCACGCCTCTTGTCGTCGCGCATGATGGTAATGCAGCAGGGCCGCGTCATTGAAACAGGATTGACCGACCAGGTGCTGGAAGACCCGCAGGCGCCCTACACGCAACTGCTGGTGTCCTCGGTGTTGCAGGTGTGAGTATGGCAGCAGTTCTGAAAATCGAAGCCTTGCACAAGTCTTTTACCTTGCATCAACAGGGTGGCGTGCGCATTCCTGTGTTTGAAGGACTTGACGCCGAAGTCGGAGCGGGAGAGTCCGTTGCTGTCACGGGGCCGTCGGGGCGCGGAAAGAGTTCGCTGCTCAAGTTGATCTATGGCACCTACCGCGCATCCGCCGGACGAATCCGCGTGCGGAAAGGTGACGATTGGCATGATGTGGTTGGCGCAGCACCCTATGATGTACTGAACCTTCGCCGTTCCACCATTGGCTACGTCACGCAATTCTTGCGCGTCATACCTCGTGTCCCTGCTGAAGTGATTGTGGCGGAGCCACTGCTTGAGCGTGGCGTCGAAGAAGGTGAAGCGCTTGCAAGGGCAAGGCATTTGCTGGCGTTCCTGAACATCCCCGAACGACTGTGGCACTTGTCACCCATGACATTTTCCGGTGGTGAGCAGCAGCGCGTCAATATCGCGCGTGGTTTTGCGGCGTCATTTCCGCTCCTGTTGCTGGATGAGCCGACAGCCTCGCTTGATGCCGATAACCGCATGCGGGTGATGCAACTGGTGGACGAGGCCCGTTCCCAAGGCAGCGCCATTGTTGCGGTGTTTCACGATGAAACTGAGCGGCACTCGGTCTGTTCGCGTGACATTGCTTTGAACTGACATGTAGTCGTCACAACACGCAGCCAGATTCCGCACATGCGCTATGCCATCTATTTTGTACCGGATCCTGCAAGTCCGCTCCACCATCTGGGATCAACCTGGCTGGGCCGGGATGCCTATTCGGATCGCCATCTTGAGCAACCGGCAGGGCTTCTGCCTGACTTGACAGCTGATGCTGCGCGCTATGGATTTCATGGCACCCTGAAGCCGCCCTTCCGGTTGAAGCCTGCAGTTTCACCAGTGGCTCTCGCTTCCACCGTGCAGACTTTGGCCAACCAGCATGAAAGTTTTTCTGCGGGTCCGCTGGAGCTGAAACTGCTTGATGGCTTCTTGGCACTGGTGTTGGCCGAGGAAAGTGTGGCGCTCAGCCACCTTGCGTCTGATTGCGTACAGCGGCTCGATGATTTCCGGTCTCCACCGAGCGAAGCGGAACTGCGCAAGCGTCGTGCAGCGGGCTTGACGGCCGATCAGGACGCGCTGCTGCAACGCTGGGGTTACCCTTACGTGCTGGACGAGTTCCGGTTTCACATGACACTGACGTCTCGTCTGTCCGAAGACGAAGCAGCTACCATGACATCACTTGCAGCACAGCATTTCGCAGCAGTTCTCGATCGCTCCTTCCAGGTCGACGCCATCACAATCATGGTTGAGACTGAAGAAGGCGCACCCTTCGTAACGCATGACCGCATTCCTCTTGTCTACAATGTATTGAAGGCCGCATGATGCAGGAGATCGTTTTCAGCAATGCGCAAGTTGTGCTGCCCGACAGCGTGATTGCGGGCACCGTTCTGGTGCGCAACGGCCTGATCGCGGATATCTCTGCGGGGACCAGCGCCGTGCCCTCTGACAATCTCGACGGCAACTACTTGCTGCCGGGTCTGGTTGAGTTGCACACGGATCACCTGGAACAACATTACCAACCGCGCCCCGGTGTGACGTGGCCCGCAATTTCTGCTGTCATGGCTCATGATGCACAGATCGCAGCATCAGGAATCACGACGGTTTATGATGCATTGCGCGCCGGTACTTTCGAACCCAACGACCTGTCGGCGCGCTATGCAGTGACGTTGATCAAGGCAATATCATCAGCGCAAGCTGACGGTCATCTGCGTGCCGAACACTTCGTGCATTTGCGCTGTGAAATGCCCTGTGCGGATACAACTGAAGCGGCCCATCTGATTGCTGATGCTGGCGATCTTCATCTGATTTCGATCATGGATCATACGCCGGGCGCGCGCCAGTTCGTGTCCTTGGACAAGTTCAAGGAATACTATTTCGGCAAGAAAATGGTCTCGCCGGACCAAATGGAAAACTATATCGCCGAGCGTTTGGACTTGCAGGCAAAACACGCAGCCACCAACAAACGTAGTATTCTGGCACTGGCGCAACATCTTGGTGTGAAACTTGCCAGCCATGATGATGCAACCGCGGCCCATGTCGATGAGGCTATCGACGACGGTGTAACCATCGCAGAATTCCCGACGACACGCGAAGCCGCAAAGACCGCACACGACAATGGCCTCGCCGTGATGATGGGTGCGCCTAACGTGGTGCGTGGCGGGTCGCATTCCGGCAACATTTCTGCCGCGGAAGTGGCGAGCAAAGGCCAACTTGACGTGTTGTCCTCGGACTATGTGCCAAGCAGTTTGTTGGCCGCTGTTTTTGCTTTGCCCGGCCTTGTTGCAGGCATTGAACTTGCGGATGCCATCCGGCTTGTCACCGCGAACCCAGCAAAGGCGGCTGGCCTTGCTGACCGTGGCGCTATCGCCATTGGCCGACGTGCTGATCTGGTGCAGGTGGCGCGCAGCAGCGGACCGCCGGTCGTGCGGCGTGTATGGCGCGAAGGTCAACGGGTCATGTGATGGCCAGGAAAATGGGTCATCTCGTTTTGGTTGTGGGCCCCAGTGGTGCTGGCAAGGATAGCGTCATCAACGGCGCCAAAGATTTCTTTGCCGAAAACTCTCGCATCGTATTTCCCCGCCGCATGGTCACGCGCAAAGCCGATGTGTCCACCGAAGATCACGACTCGCTGACGGAGATGGGTTTCGCCTTTGCTGTGGCAAAAGGCGAGTTTTGCCTGTGGTGGTCTGCCCATGGCAACTCTTATGGCATTCCAGCAAGCATTGAAGACGAAATTGCCGAAGGCCGCACGGTTGTGTTCAATTGCTCGCGTGACGTTGTGAGGGAGGCCTGTAAGCGCTTTCTCAAGACAACAATTGTTGAAGTGACAGCACCGCGCGATGTCCTGGTGCAACGTATCGTCGCCCGTGGCCGCGAAAGCGAAGCCGCAGCTCTTGAACGCGTGGCCCGCCATGTTGAACCGCTACCCTCCACTTTGCCAATCGTGAGAATTGAAAACACCGGGGCACTGTGGCACGCCGTTGCTGCACTATGTGGCGTCATTGACCCCAAGACCGTGTTTCGCAAAAAGCTTTTGCAGCTTTCTTTTGTCGAAGCCTGATGAACCGACCCTTGTCACGCGTTGAGCATGCCGGTGTTGCAGTAGACTGTGTGATCAAAGGTGGCACGGTGCTTTGCCATGACGCTGCACCACGGATTGCAGATGTGATCGTCAGCAACGGTGTCATCGTCGAGGTAACGGCGAAAGCCAATGCGACGGGATGTCGTATTGTGGATGCCTCCCATTGTCTTGTGTTGCCGGGTATCGTTGATATTCACGGTGATGCTTTTGAGCGCAACATCATGCCAAGACCTGGCACGCTGTTTCCCTTGGACATTGCACTGTTGGATACTGACCGGCAATTGGTGGCGAATGGCATCACCACGGCCTGTCATGGCGTTTCGATTTCCTGGGAGCCGGGCCTGCGGAACCTCGCGGAAGCCAAGCGCATTGTTGCAACACTCGATGCACTGGAACATGATCTGCTGTGCGAGAACCGGATCCACATTCGCTGGGAAACATTTGCGTTGGAGGAGGCACTTGGCGTTGGGGAGCTGTTTCAATGCAAAAGAAAGCCTGTTCTTGCCTTCAATGACCACACCTCGCCTTTTCTGACGGGCGGACGATCGTCATCAAAGATGCGAACAGCAGCGGCCCGCGCCATGATCGATGAGGCAACTTACACACTGCTGCTGGCCGAACGAAAAGAACGGGCAGACGAAGTGCCATCTGCCATCGAGGTACTGGCAGCGCTGGCCAGAGCATCTGGGGTGACCATGCTCTCCCATGATGACGCGACCGTCAACATCCGCCGGACCTATCGCGACAAGGGCGTCTTCATTGCGGAATTCCCGGTGACATGGGAGGTGGCTGATGATGCAAACGCTCATGGCGATGCCATTGTGCTGGGTGCACCCAATGTGGTGCGGGGCGGAAGCCACACGGGCGCCATCTCCGCTGCTGAAGCCATCACGAAGGGCCGCTGCACCATACTGGCCAGCGACTATTATTATCCAGCACCCCTGCATGCCGCCTTTCAAATCGCCGCCTCGGGTGTGCTGTCCTTCCAGCAGGCATGGAACCTGATCTCACTTGCGCCAGCAAAAGCACTGGGGCTTCATGATCGTGGTGATCTCACCCCAGGAAATCGCGCTGACATCGTCGTCGTTCCCCAGACTTCACAACGTGTTGTAACCACGCTGGTGGCTGGCCAAATCGTTTATCAATCCACCTGACGTCAAATCGTCGTTTGGGCATTGCCCACGATGGATTTGCGCAGGCGGCTGGCGATGAGATCAATCACCCCGACTGTCAACAGAATCAGGATGATGAGAAAGCAGACGGTTTGCCATTCCAGTGTGCGGATTTGTTCGGACAATGTAAGGCCTATGCCACCTGCACCGACAATTCCAATAATGGTCGCAGACCGCGTGTTTGACTCGAAATAGTAAAGTACTTGGCTGATGAGCACCGGTAGAATTTGCGGCATGATGCCGAAACGTATGCTGTGCAGCCTTGAACCGCCCGTTGCAAGCACACCTTCAACCGGGCGCGTATCTGACGTTTCAATGGCTTCAGAAAACAATTTTCCGAAAGATCCAATGTCTGAGCTCATGATGGCGAGTACGCCGGCGAAGGGCCCCAGCCCCACAACATTGACCCAGATCAAGGCCCAGATCAGCATGTCGACGCCGCGCAAGGTATCAAAGCTGCGACGCGCAAAGAATCGCAGGATTTGCGACACGGTTGCGTTTTTAGCAGCCACAAAGCCGAGTGGAAAAGCAAGCATTGCCGCAAGAAGCGTGCCCAGGAAAGCGATGGCGACCGTTTCTGTTAGGGCGTGCAGATAGCGAAACAACGATGGCGTGTCGCCCCAGCTTGGTGGAAACATCAACACGACAAATGTTCCGAGATTCGAGAGGCCCGCAATGAATTTTGTGAATGAAAAGCCGAGATGCGCCAGGCCAAAGATCAGCAGCGCCAGCATGGCGAAAGCCAGAACGTAACCTCCAAGGCCCTGCTTTTGGAAGGCGCCGGGAAAACGCTGGCGCAAGGCATCATCTGTGTCGTGGGGACATTGCATGGTATGGCCTGTCAATGGGTCTGCGCAATGAATCGATGGCGCAAACGTTCCGTCAGAAGGTCGATTGTTGCGACAGTGACAATGATCATCACCAGCATGGCCGATATGTCGGGGTAATAGAATTTGCGGATGGCCTCGATCAAATCCTGTCCAATGCCGCCAGCACCAACGAACCCCATGACTGATGCGCCCCGCACATTGATTTCAAATCGCAGTAGTGCGTAGCTCAGAAAATTGGCCATGACTTGCGGCAGAACGGCAAAGCGCATGGTCTTGCTCCAGCTGCCACCATTCGCAATAAGGCCTTCGACAGGCTTTTGATCAATGTTTTCGAGAACCTCGTAAAACAATTTTCCAAGTGCACCAAGTGTATGAACGGCCAGCGCCAGCACACCGGCCATGGGGCCGAGCCCGAAGGCGATCACGAATATCAACGCAAAGACGAGATCGGGTACGGTACGGCAAAACTCCAGAAAGCGTCGCGTCACAAACAACACTGGTTTTGAGACGCCGAGGTTTGATGCGGCAAGAAAACACAGAAAGAAACCGCCAATGGCCCCCAGCAAGGTCGCAACATACGCAATCAGCATAGTCTCCAGAAGTTTCCATGTCCACTTCGACAAGCCCCAGAACCAGCCCACGACATCATGCAACACAAAGCGTCCACTGGCCGGACCAGAGTCCAGAATGAAAATGCGGCCGATGTAGTTGGGGAATTTGTGCGCATTGTCGATGAACATGGGAACATCGACCTCAGCCATCCAGCCTGCGAGAAAAATGGCGATGGCCAGGCCCAGTCCGCCGAGCAAGAATGACTTTCGCCGCCTCGATACTGTCGCCTCATAGCGACGCATCAGTTCAAAGTTGATATCATCCGGAGGCAGAACGGCAGTGATCATTGCGAAGGATGCCCTGAAGACATGAAAAGGGCCCGGCAAAACGCCGGGCCCTCTGGCATTGTGAGGTTACGTGGCTTTCTTGCGCAGTGCGTCGACAAACTTGTTGAGCTCGATGATGACGTCGTAATCCTTGTTGGTGGCGTCTGCCCAGATCTGCATCTGGCCGTCGCTCAGGGTCTGCCAAGCCGCAGGGTCTTTCTTGTCAATACCAAAGAATGCAGTCTTGATGGTTTTGCGCAAATCTTCTGGCAGCGTTGACAGATAGGCGACAGGTGAATTTACGATCTGCGAAGATTTGTAGATGATGCGGAAGTCGGCGTATTTCGCCATGTTCTTCCGCTCCATGCGCATCAGCATGGATTCATTCTCGTCATTCCACCAATTGAAGGCCGCATCAACCTGGCCCTGCTGCAAGGCGATCACGGCGTTCTCATGGCTGCCGGTATAGACGACGTTGGAGAAGTACTTGTCTGGGTCGATGCCCATCTTGTCGAGTTCGAAACGTGGCACATTGTTGCCAGATGTGGAATTGGCATCAACGAGGCCGAGGTTCTTGCCCTTCAAGTCCTCAATTTTCTGATAGGGGCTGTCCTTCTTCACATAGAGAACCGAGTAATAGCCTTTCGTGCCATCCTTGTTGACCTGCATGCCGAAGGCCTCGGCCTTTGCACCATTCATCAGGGCGCGTGCGAAAGCAGCGGGGCCATATTGAGCGATATGGATGTTGCCAGCGATCTGGCCTTCGATGACCGCAGCATAGTCATTGGCAATGCGCAGCTTCACAGGAACACCAATTTCCTTGGTGAGATAGTCCATGAAGGGCTGGAAACGCTTTTCCATGCCAGTTGCATTTTCATCAGGAACAGCCGCGAACACCAATTCCTTGTAGTCCGCTTTCCAGTCAGCGTGTGCTGGAAGGGCAAAGCTTGCACCCGCGACGACACCGGCGGTGCCTTGAATGAAATGACGACGGTTGATCATGTTTGATCTCCTGTGGGATGTGTGAAGCTCATGCGGCGTGTTCAAACACCGGAGCCAGTTGGTTTGGTCGTGTGGCGGCCCTGGACGGCACGTCGATCACGTCGTTGGCCTCAAGCCCGTAGAGATCGACAACAGCGTCATCGGTCAGGACTTCAGGTGATCCATCAAACACCACGCGGCCCGCCTTCATGCCGATGAGGCGTGAACAATAGCCGCGTGCAAGTTCAAGGGAATGCAGATTGCAAAGTACCGTGATGCCTGATTTCTGGTTCAGCACTTTCAGGGCATCCATCACGGCTCGTGTGTTGCGCGGGTCCAGCGAAGCCACAGGTTCGTCCGCGAGAATGATCTTGGGATTTTGCACAAGTGTGCGCGCAATCGCGACCCGTTGTTGCTGGCCGCCGGACAGGCTTTCAGCACGTTGGCCAGCAAGTTCAGCAAGGTCAAGCTGGGCGAGAGCACGAACAGCTTTCAGTTTTTCCGCTTCGGGCCAGACTTCAAGCATGGATGAAAGTGTGTTCATGGAATTGATGCGACCCATCAGTACATTGGTCATCACATCCAGGCGTCCAGCCAGATTAAACTGCTGGAATATCATGCCGCATTGGGCGCGCCAGTCGCGCAATGGCTTGCCGCTGAGGGAGGTGACATCAAGTCCGTCAAACAGAATACGCCCCGCACTTGGATCCACAAGGCGGTTGATGCAACGCAACAGTGTCGATTTTCCCGCCCCCGAACGCCCGATCACGCCAACAAAACTTCCATCCATGATTTCCAGCCTGACATTTTGAAGTGCTGGCTTTCCATTGAATGTCTTGCCGAGGCTCTGGACTTGAAGCATATCACAACCCTTTTCACCAACATCATCAGAAAACGCTGACTGCATCACCGCCTCATGACACTTGTATTGTGATTGTGTGACACTGCCAGAAAGGCAGACGTTCTCAGAAAAGTAGTGCGGTCACCGGAATCTCAAAAGGCCTTTCAGTCGCCAATATGGGTGGCTCGATGACAGGTGCTGTGACCCGCCCATGCCATTTTATAATTTCAAAGCGACCGTCAGAATGCTCGACCAATGCGGTGCAACTTTCCACCCAGTCACCATCGTTGAGGTAGTGCACGCCATCAATGATGCGATCATCTGGCGTGTGCACGTGCCCGCAAATGACGCCCTCACAATTGCGCAACTTGGCGTCCCGCACCACTGCATCTTCGAATCGTGAAAGAAATTCAACGGCTTTCTTGACTTTGTATTTGAGATAGGCCGAGAGCGACCAATAGGGCAGCTTGAAAAAACGCCTGATCTTGTTCAGCACGGCGTTCAGGGACATCGAGACTTCGTACGCCTGGTCACCCAGCTTTGCCAGCCATGGTGCAAAACACACCACGCCATCAAACTTGTCGCCATGCAAAACCAGATAGCGTTTGCCTGTGGCCGTGAGATGAACACTTTCTTCCACCACCGCCACCTTGCCGAAACGCAAGTTCACGAAATCCCGAAAATTCTCATCGTGATTGCCAGGAATATAGATCAGCTTTGTTCCCTTGCGCGCCTTGCGCAGCAGTTTCTGCACCACATCATTGTGCGCCTGTCGCCAGAACCAGTGTTGACGAAGTGACCAGGAGTCAACGATGTCGCCCACCAGATAGAGATATTCTGAATCCGTTTTCGCCAGAAAGTCCAGGAAGGCTTCGGCTTGTGCCCGCTTGGTTCCGAGGTGAATGTCTGAAACGAAAATTGCGCGGTAACGCTGGGGTGTCTCGGGTTTCTGATACATGACAGGCCTTTGGTCTGCGTGCTGCACCGCCTCACTGATTTTCATGACTGCTTGATGACGCTTGTCTGACGTTAACCTTTGGCGAGACATGATTGTCACATGCGAATTCTACTTGCTGACCCCGACTCAACGATTCTGGAGCCGCCATGTCATCAGCCCTCGCCTTGCAAGAGCCCCGCAAACATGCACAGCAAATGCTTGGAAAAGCAGTCCACAAAAACCGCCGACTGAGCATCAACGGTGTTCTGGAACGGCTGTTCACCAAGGCTTTCAGTGGTCTTGTCTATTCGCAAATCTGGGAAGACCCGGACGTCGACATGAGGGCGATGGCCATTGAACCGCATCACCATGTGGTTGCCATATCCTCTGGTGGCTGCAACGTTCTCAGCTATCTCACAGCAAATCCGGCAAAAATCACGGCAGTCGATCTGAGCCCGGCCCATGTGGCGCTGGTAAAGCTCAAGATCGCAGGGTTGCAAAACCTGCCCGATTGGAAAAGTTTCTATCGCTTCTTTGGCGAAGCCCGTTCACGAGAAAACATTCTGGACTACCATGAGTTTCTGCGTGACGATGTGGATGTGCAAACGCGACTCTATTGGGAAAGCCGCCTGCCGAATGGTCGCCGTCGACTGTCACGCTTTACCAGCAACATTTACCGCCGTGGCTTGCTGGGCCGCTTCATCGGTACAGGGCATATGTTGTCGCGCATGGTCGGCAAAGACTTGAATCGCCTGACCCTGTGTGAATCAATGGCAGACCAACGCGCCTATTTCGATGCGGAAATTGCGCCTCTCTTTGACCGAAAAATTGTCCGTTGGCTGACAAATTATCGCGCCGCGCTGTTCGGGCTCGGCATTCCCCCATCTCAATACGAGGCCCTTTCAGAAGGTCGCGAAATGGCAGATGTCCTGCGCGAAAGACTGCGGAAACTGGCCTGCGATTTTCCAATCTCAAAGAATTATTTTGCCTGGCAGGCTTTCAATCGTGCCTACGCACCGAACGCTGCTGGTCCCTTGCCGCCTTATTTGCAGGCAAACAATTTTGAGACGCTGCGCGAGTGCGTTGACCGCCTGACCATGCTCCACGCTTCGCTCACGGATACGATTGCGGACATGCCCAAGGCGTCAGCACACCGCTTTGTTCTGCTGGATGCACAAGACTGGATGAATGACGGGCAACTTGATTCACTTTGGTCTGCCATTACGCATGCGGCAGCACCAGGAGCACGGGCTATTTTCCGCACAGCGGGCCAAAAAACAATCCTTCCGGGTCATGTGGCAAACGACACGTTGGCGAATTGGACTTATCTTGCCGAAGTCTCGCACACGCTCGGTGTGGAAGATCGGTCTTCCATATACGGTGGTTTCCATGTCTATCAACTCAACGATTGAAAACACCCAGGCGGCGGTCGATCACAAGTCGGCCATGGACCGCATGTATCGGATTCAACGGCATTTCTATGATGCAACCCGGGCCTACTACCTGTTGGGGCGTGACAAACTGATTGAAGGACTGAATCCACCTGAAGGCGGCACGGTGCTCGAGGTTGGCTGTGGCACTGGTCGCAACATCGTCAAAGCGTCCCGGAGATATCCCGGAGCATTGTTTTTCGGTTTTGATATCTCGGATGAAATGCTGACAACAGCTGCCCAATCGATTGGTCGCCTAGGTCTCCAGTCGCGCATTCGCCTCGCCCAGGGCGATGCGACGGATTTCCATCCCTACAAGACTTTTCGGCACCAAGCCTTTGACCGGATCTACATCTCCTTCACGCTTTCCATGATACCGGATTGGCAAAAAACCCTGCATTCAAGCGTGAACATGCTCAAGCCAGATGGCGAGTTGCATATTGTTGACTTCGGCCAGTGTGAGAGGCTGCACCACGCGTTTAAAAAAGGTCTATTCAGTTGGCTCGCTCTCTTCAGCGTGCAACCGCAGAAAGACCTGCTCGATGTCACCCGCACAATCGCTTTGAAAAGTGGTTTTGAAACCGAATACATGTCACTCTATGGCGGTTACGCATGGCTTCTGAAAGCAAAGCCGCGTCGAAACACTTTCCAACCGTCACTCACCTGACATGTAAACGTCACAAAAATGTTATTGCAGCCGTCCCCGATTGCCTCATCATTGTGCATCACGATGCGTGCTGTTTGATTGCAATCTGCAATGAGTAACATTGAATCTCAAGTTCTTCCTGAGGCCATGCCACCTGTGCCAACAGCCAAGGGCAAATCAAAGGACACAAAGCTGAGGACGCTGAAACCTGCAGGGTATAGGGGACGCTGTATAGGGGACGCTACCCTTTTTTATCTGTATAGGGTATAGGGGACGCTACACTTTTTTGTTGCTTTTCATTAGTCTCATTCCTTTCTTTGGTTGAAGACTATCGCAATCATCCCGTTTCGCCCATGCCAAGTCCTTCCCCACGTCGTCGCCGTGGGATGCAGCGCGGCTGCGCGGCACTTGCCCGAGACTTGGCTTGGGAGTGGAATTGGCTTGACCGACTTCTGGAATGTACCGAGAAGGTGCAGAGTGACCGCGCGATGTCAAGCATTATTTTCTTAAGATAGGCATGGGCGGTGTTCGCTACAAAATCTTCCGTTTCGATGATTTTGAAGGCCTGTCAACGGCGCTGGATTTCAAACTGATACACTATCCAAGCATTATGTTCTTAAGGCAGGCTATGGCCGTGACCGTTACAAAAATCTCAAAAGCCGAGGTAGCAGAAGGGAAAGCTACTTCACCCAACGAGCCACTTTTCAAAAAGTGTAGAGAGCAACAAGGGTATGAGGAAGCTCCATATCATTCAACAAAAGGAAATCAAATTAATCGGTCACTATGCATGGAAAGACCGCAAGCGCAGTTTTCACCAGTGCTACGACGTGGTGCTTGCCGCCATAGCAGGGCACAGTTCCAATCTTCAAACCAAACCTACGGCGCAGCTCGCATGCATGCGGAACTGCGGGAGGACTATCCGTAGGCCTGCATCGTGCGGCACGTCTGATGCGTGAGAATGGCCTGAAAGTCCATCAGAAACCCATGTTCAAGAAGACCACTGATAGCCAGCATGATGGTTCGATTGCCCTCAACATTCTGGATCAAGATTTTTCTTGTGAAGGCTCTGATAAAAAATGGGGTGCTGACATCAGCCATATCTGTACCGCTGGGGTTGGCTCTATCTGGCCATTGTGCTTGATCTCTACTCACGGCGCATTGTCGGCTGAGCGACGAGTGACAGGCAGAAGAAGGACATGGCCCTCAAAGCTCTGCACCAGGCTATCCTCTTGCGGCAGCCGCCCGCCGGACTCATTCACCCTGACAAGGGCAGCCAATACTGCTCTGACGACTACCGCAGGCTTCTGCAAACCAGGGGTCTCACAGCGTCCATGGGCGGCAAGGGTAACTGCTATGAGAACGCTATGGTCGAGACCGTCTTCAAAACCATCAACGCAGAACTCATCTGGAGAGCGGGCCATGAGACACGTACCCAAGCCACTTTGGCCCTTCGTCATTGCATCGATGGCTTTTTTAATCCAAGCCGGAGGCACCCAGCACTGGGCTTCAAATCGTCCATCACATTCGAAACCCCATGGCTGAGGTGAACGAAACGACAGAATGTCCTTCAACTTTTTCCGGGTGAGTCCAAAGACTTTCCCGGCAAAGAAATCACAGGAAAAGTCAACGGTTCGACGGTTGCTTGGGAGTTGGCCGGGCGCAATAGCGGCTTGGTATCTGAGCCCATCGACATGACGAGCAACGCTCGCGAGGCGGGCCTTCAGTTTATGCCATCCAGCTCGAAGACTTTCGTCGCTGGATGCAGGCGTCGACGACAACAAGCTATTCGCGTGGTGCCATCGGCAAAAGCCGCGCAGTCGCAACACGGCGTAGCCCACCGCACGACGCTGGAACGGCCATCAGGAATGTCATGGGGAACGCGAGTTCAACGGTAGACCGGCAACCAGCTGTAATTGCTTCGGAAATCTGGAGCTGGCGAAGGCAATCGAACCCTCGTAGGCAGCTTGGGAAGCTCAGTGAAGGTGTTTCATTCTCTGCACCACGTTCCTTCTCAGACTTAAAGCACAAACAAGCAAAGATAACGAATGATTGCAATGCGGAAAGTGCCTCGCATGAACCTTTGACCTTACGCAATGCAAAATTTGTCGAGGCGACTTCAAACTTGATGACAGGCAACGTCGTGCCCATGTTTGAGTTCCAGTGCAGGATTAGTTTGAGCACATTTTTCTACGGCAATTGGGCAGCGTGTTCGAAAGGTGCAGCCACTTGGTGGAGATAAAGGCGATGGCAGTTCGCCTTTCAGCACAATGCGTTCACGCTTCTTTGCGGGGTCGGCAACGGGTGTGGCTGAGAGCAACGCGCGCGTGTAGGGGTGCGTGGCGTTGTTGAAAATTTCATCACGCGTTCCATACTCCACCACACGACCGAGATACATGACCATGATGTGATCAGCGATGTGGCGCACCACCGATAGGTCATGGCTTACAAAAACATAGGCCAACTGCAAACGTTCCTGTAATTCTGCCAACAGGTTTAAAATTTGCGCTTGAATGGAAACATCAAGAGCAGAAACAGGTTCATCAAGCACAAGAATTTCCGGCTCAAGCATCAGTGCTCGCGCAATCGCTATCCGTTGATGTTGACCACCAGAAAACATGTGGGGATAGCGATCATAATGTTCTCGGCGCAAACCCACCAATTGCATCATCGAGCGGGCCTTTGCGCTGCGCTCATCCGCTGACATCACCCTATTCACCAGCAATGGTTCTTCGAGAGCATGACCAATTTTCTGGCGTGGATTGAGCGAGCCATAGGGGTTTTGAAAGACCATCTGTACGCGCGGACGCAATGCTTTCAATTCAACTTTGCTTGCCCCCACAATGTCAGTATCGACAATTCTCAGGCTGCCCGAAGTTGGTGCTTCGATCATTGTGAGTAACCGCGCCAAAGTGGATTTTCCACATCCTGACTCACCGACAACGGCCAAGGTCTTGCCGCGTTCCAGTTCGAAGCTTACGCCATCCAATGCTTTGAGTAGTGCAGGCTGTTTCGTAAATCCACGAGAAACAGAATAATGCTGACGCAGACCGTGTGCCGAGATAACGGTTGTCATGGTGCATGGGGTCCCGTAAGCGGAAAATGACACAATACACCCCTGTCCAGCGGAGGTTTTGTCGTGTGACAAACTCGCTGTGCCAAGCTGCATCGGGGCGCGAACAGACAACCTTGTGGTCGATCAAATTGCCCCGGCACCGTTCCAGAAATGGATTTCAACTGGCGTCCGGTTGCACGCTCCGGCAATGCGGCAAGCAGTGCTGCAGTGTAGGGATGACGCGGCGTTGCAAAGAGATCATTCGCCGTTCTCTCTTCCACTTTCTGCCCTGCATAGTGCACGCTTACGGTATCAGCAGTCTCGGCAACCACACCCATTGAATGGGTGATGAGAACCAAAGTGGTTTGCGTCTCACGTTGCAGGCGCGTCATCAGGTCCAGCACTTGCGCTTGAATTGTAACATCCAGTGCTGTGGTTGGCTCATCGGCAATGATCAGTTTGGGTTTGCAAGACAGCGCCATGGCAATCATCACGCGTTGCGCCATGCCGCCTGAAAATTGATGTGGAAATGCCGAAAGCCGCGATTGTGGATCAGGAATGCCGACTGCGTCCAGCAGTTCAAGTGTGCGGGCTTTCCGTGCCGCTTTGCCCATGTCCATATGAGCCTGCAAGGCTTCATCAATCTGATAGCCCACAGTGAAACAAGGATTGAGGCTTGTCATCGGCTCCTGAAAGATCATCGCAATGTCTTTGCCAATGATTTTGCGGCGGTCACGCGCACTCATGGCAAGCAAGTCCTTGCCATCAAATAACACATGATCAGCAGTGACTTTTGCAGTCTTTGGCAAGAGCCCCATAATCGCCAGCATGGCCACTGACTTGCCAGAACCTGATTCACCCACGATGGCGTGAATGCACCCGGCGTCGACGCTGAGCGAAACACAATCAACTGCGCGAAACCACCCAGACGAGGTGCGAAATTCGACCACCAGATTTCTGATATCGAGAAGTGCCATGGTTCAGCTCTTGCGCAGGCGGGGGTCAAGCGCGTCACGCAAGCCATCCCCCATCAAATTGATCGCCATGACAGTGATGAGAATGCATAAGCCCGGCAACGCCATGACCCAAGGGTGAGACATCATGAGATCGCGGGTGTCGGCCAACATGGCACCCCACTCCGGCGTGGGCGGTTGTGCGCCAAGCCCCAGAAAGCCAAGCCCAGCTGCTTCCAGGATTGCGTCAGATACACCAAGAGCACCCTGCACGATGAGGGGTGCCAGGCAGTTGGGCAGCACAGTGTTTGTCATGAGCCGCCACGGTCCAACACCTGCGACTTTCGCCGCCGTCACATAATCTTTTGAAAGCTCGGAAAGTGCTGAAGCGCGCACCAAGCGCACATAGCGTGGCAGATAAACGATCGTCACGGCGACAATGGTGTTGGTCAGGCTCGGCCCAATAATTGCAATGATGAGAATTGCCAACACCAGCGAAGGTATGGCCATGATCAAATCCATGATGCGGATGATGATCACATCCAGCAGGCCGCCAAACCATGCCGCAGCCAAACCGAGAGCCACACCAACAACCATGGAAACGGCCATGACCGACAAGCCAATAAACAGCGAGATGCGCGCTCCGTACATGAGCCGCGAAAGCATATCGCGCCCGACTGCATCGGTGCCCAGGAGAAAGCGGGGGTCAGCGCCATCTGACCAGAAAGGTGGCAATCGTGTTGCGCCTTTGATCTGTTCGAGAGGATCATAGGGCGCAAGCACAGGGGCGAACAGCGCCACAAGTGAGATTAACACAACAACAGCGAGCCCGATCACCGCGCCGCGATTTTCGGCGAAGGTATTCCAGAACGCGCGCCACGGTGTTGGTGGGGCGACGCGATCAGTCGTGGTGACACTACTTTGCATGTCGGATCCGCGGGTTGATAAAGCCATAAAGCAAGTCGACGATCAAATTGACGACCATGACGCAAGCAGCAATCAACATGATGCCACCCTGCAATGCCGGATAGTCTCGGCGGCCTATCGATTCGACCAACCACTTGCCGACGCCCGGCCACGAGAAAATTGTTTCCGTCAATACCGCACCAGCGAGCAGCGTACCTACTTGCAAACCAATCGAGGTCACAACGGGAATGAGTGCATTGCGGAGCGCATGAACACCAATGACACGCCATGCCGACAAGCCTTTGGCGCGGGCGGTGCGCACGTAATCCTCTTCCAGCACTTCAAGCATTGATGACCGCGTCATGCGCGCAATCACTGCCAATGGCACCGTTCCCAGCACGATGGATGGCAGAATCAAATGATGCACAGCATCCATGAATGCGCCCTTTTGATTCGACAACAAACTATCAATCAATGCAAACCCAGTCACGGGCGGATAGAAATATTTGATGAGATCAACGCGACCAGAAACCGGCGTGAGGCCCAATGTATTTGACATCACCAGAATCAGGATCAAGCCCCACCAGAACAGGGGCATGGAATAGCCCGCCAGCGCCACGCCCATCAGGCTTTGATCATAAATACCGCCACGCCGTGCTGCTGCAAACACGCCAGCAGGAATGCCAATGAGCGTGGCAAACAGCATGGCGAAAAACGTCAATTCAAGTGTTGCTGGAAACAGCGTGATGAATTCATGCAGGATTGGCGTTTTAGATACAATGGACGTTCCAAAATCGCCCTGCAGAATATCGCTGGAATAATCTAGAAACTGCTTCCAGACAGGCTGGTCCAGGCCCATGTCTTTTAACAGCTCTGCATGCCGCTCCGGTGAAATGCCGCGCTCGCCGCGTCGTGCCTCCACGGGATCACCAGGCACCAGTCTGATCATCACGAATGTTATGAACATCAGCGCAATGAAGGTTGGCACCGTCAGGGCCAACCGTTTGAACAGGAAATAGATCATGCTGATCTTGAAAGAGCGAGCGGGGGTCTCCCCGCTCGCCATTCAACTCTTATTCTGCCACATCTACATTCTGGAATTCGTGGCTTCCAAACGGGCTGATCTTGTAGCCCGATACTGACTTCCGCACCGGTTCAAACACTGTCGAGTGCGCAATGTTCAACCAGGGCGTTTCAGCAGCAACAATTTTTTGTGCCTCTTGATAAAGCTTGGTCCGCTCACCCTGATCGGTGATTTCCGTGGCTTTCACGATGGCTGCTTGAAACGCAGTATTACACCATTTTGGAATATTCTGTGCCGCAGGCTTTCCATCCTTGTCGCAGCCCAAAAGCACCGCAAGGAAATTGTCCGGGTCACCATTGTCACCCGTCCAGCCAAGGAAGCCCATCTGGTGTTCACCCGCTTGCATGCGCTTGCGGTATTCACCCCATTCATAGGACACGAGCGTTGCTGTAATGCCAACTTTTGCAAGATCGCCTTGCACCATTTCGGCCATGCGCTTGGCATTTGGATTATATGGTCGCTGCACCGGCATCCACCAGAGATCGGTTTGCAGGTTTTCGACACCAGCAGCCTTCAGCATTTCCTTGGCCTTTTCGGGGTTGTACTCAATATCCACCGTCGAGTCGTCATAGGACCACATGGTTGGCGGGATCGGGTTCTTCGCCTGTTGGCCAGCACCCTGATAGACTTCCTTGAGGATGGCACCACGATCAATCGCCATCGCGATGGCTTTGCGCACTTCCACTTTATCAAAAGGTGGCTTCTGCGCGTTCATGGCCATGTAGCCAATGTTCAAGCCAGCTTGCGACATCAAGTTGATATCAGCCTCTTTGCCCATGGCCTCAAGATCTGCCGGATTTGGCGCAATCATAACCTGGCATTCATTGGCTTTGAGCTTGGCATAACGCGCTGTTGCATCAGGTGTGATGGCGTAGATGAGATCATCGATCTTTGGCTTGCCTGCGAAATAGTCAGCATTTGCTTTATATCGAATGACAGCATCTTTTTGATATGTGACAAAGCTGAAAGCACCGGTGCCGACGGGCACTTGGTCAAACTGTTCAGGAGTGCCTTTTTTCATCAGATAATCGGCATATTCAGCCGAATGGATCGTTGCAAAATCCATCGCGAGGTTTGCAATGATTGGTGCATTGGGCTTGTTCAATTTCATGATGACGGTCAGATCATCCCCGCCTTTTTCAATAGATGCCAAAAGATCCGGCATGCTCATGTCATTGAAGTAATCATATGCGCCGCCAGACACCTTTGCATAGGGATGGTCAGCTTTCCACATGCGACCAAACGACCAGATCACATCATCTGCATTGAGGTCACGGGTAGGGGTAAAACCATTTACGCCGGAGTGAAACTTAACGCCTTTGCGGAGTTTGAATGTGATGGTGAGGCCGTCCGGTGAAACTTCATAGGATTCAGCCAATGCAGGTCCCGCTGTTGTGCTGCCGGGGGCAAATTCAACGAGTTTGTTGTAAACGGGTCGTGCAGCGTCAAACGATGTGCCGGTCGTATTGATTGAAGGCGTGAAGTTTTCCGGTGAGCCTTCGGAGCAGTAAACCAGCGATTTTGCATCGGCAGCAGATGCAGCAAGCGACATTGCACCGACTAGAAGTGCTGCTTTAAAAACATGTGATATTTTCATTTTTTTCTCCCTGAGGACGTCCACCTTTGATGGATGTACCTCAGATCAAAGCAGTTTACGGTGTTGAAGTGAAGGGCCTGGAGCGGGCGAAGGGAATCGAACCCTCGTATGCAGCTTGGGAAGCTGCCGTTCTGCCATTGAACTACGCCCGCAATGTTTTCCATTGTGGCCGTCGGGACGCGCAGGCGTCAAGTGCCTTACTTCATGCCAACAACGAATGGCTTGAAATGTTTCGACAGTTTCAGGCCCTGCTTTTGGTAGCTGGACCCCACCTCGCCATAAACCTTGTCCGGCACATCGGTGAGCGGCTCATAGATCAGCCGACCAATGATCTGCCCGTCTTCCAGGATGAAGGGCACTTCGTGGGAGCGCACCTCAAGTACTCCGCGTGCGCCTTCACCATCCCCGGATGAATGACCAAAACCTGGATCGAAGAAACCCGCATAATGCACACGAAATTCACCGACCAGTGGGTTATAGGGCACCATCTCTGCCGCATGGGTGGGCGGCACGCGCACCGCCTCTTTCGAGGCGAGGATGTAAAACTGATCGGGATCAAGGATCAGCGAACCTTGACGCCATATGGGTTCCCAATAATCAAGCACATCAAGCGCTGCCTTTTTGTCAACATCCACAAGGGCCGAGTGGCGTTTGGCGCGAAAGCCCACAGGCGCGTCTTTCTGCATGGCCATGAGATCAACACTGAGCGCCAGGCCTCCGTCGATGTTGACGGGACCTGATGTGATCAGCGGCTCTTTTGCATGCAATGCATGAATCAGGGCATCATTTGCCGTCGCAGGTCCTGTGCGGAAACGGATCTGTGACAGGCGTGATCCCTGGCGCACGAGAATGGGAAAGGTGCGTGGCGATATCTCGATATGAAGCGGCCCCTCATAACCCTCCGGAACCTTGTCAAATTCCTGCGCATGATCAGCGATGACCCGGGTGAAAATATCCAGCCGACCGGTTGAACTCTTGGGGTTCGCCGCTGCCGAAAGGCCTTTGGGAAGAGCCAGGCTCTCCATCAATTCCACAATATAAACGCAGCCCGTTTCGAGCACGGCCCCCCCGGTCAGGTCGATCTCATGCAAGGAAATATCTTTAAGCTTTTCGGCCACGCGCAAACGCGGGCCCGGAAGGAAGGACGCGCGCACCCGATAAGCTTTCGCACCCAACCGCAAGTCAAGGCTTGCGGGTTGAATTTGATCGGCATCGGGTTTTCGCCCCATTCGGATCACGCCGCTGTCGCACAGATCGCTGATGGCGCTTGCAGGCAGAATGCCCTGTTTTGAAGCTGTCATGGTGCTCTTTTGGTCCGGGACGGCCAGGCTTTGCAAGCCCTGCAGAAATCCCAGTGGAAAACCACAGGAGATGCATTAAGTTGGAGATATGTACCAAGCCATCACCGAATTGATCCGAGTCACCGTCAAGCCGGAGTTTCTCGAAAATCAGTCCGAACCCCAGAACAGCAAATTCATCTGGGCCTATACCATCATGGTGGAAAATGGCGGCGTTGAAACCGTCACCTTGCTGACTCGCCATTGGGTCATCACGGACGGCCATGGCCGCAGACAACACGTCAGGGGCGATGGGGTGGTGGGTGAGCAACCCACGCTCAAACCGGGTCAGCGCTTTGAGTACACATCGGGCTGTCCGCTATCCACGCCATCAGGCATGATGGTGGGAAGCTACGGCATGGTCACCGCCACCGGGCGTCCCTTTGATATTGCCATACCCGCCTTTTCCCTCGACAGTCCGCACGACAAGCACAGCCTGAATTGATCATGACCTCCGAAGACATTCTCACTGAGTTGGTCGCCTTTGATACCACCAGCCGCGACAGCAACATTCCACTCATCGCCTGGGTCGAAACCTATCTCGATGAGTTCAGTGTGCCGCACTTTCGCGTCGACTATGAGGCGGGCCACAAGACCAACCTTTTCGCCACCATCGGGCCTGATGTGGCAGGTGGCATCGTGCTGTCAGGCCACACCGACGTGGTACCGGTGGACGGGCAGGACTGGCACAGCGATCCTTTCGCGCTGACGGAAAAAGACGGTCTGCTGTATGGTCGTGGCAGCGCCGACATGAAGGGCTTTCTCGCTGTTGCGCTGGCCCTGGTACCGGAGTTTCTGAAGTGCGACCTCAAGGTTCCCATCCATCTGGCTTTTTCCTGCGATGAGGAAGTGGGCTGCAAAGGTGTCAGACCCCTGGTCGACTTTCTCCGCAATCATGGGAAAAAGCCCAAGGCCGCCATCATCGGCGAACCCACGTCGATGCAGGTTGTCAATGGCCACAAGAGTGCCGTGCGCTTCTCAACTGAAGTCAAAGGCCATGAAAGCCATTCCGCGCTTACCGACCAGGGCGTCAACGCCATTATGGTCGCGGCCGACATCATTCACGAGATCAGCAATATCCGCAGGGAACTGATGGTCATCGGTGACAGCAGCAACCGATACAATCCACCCTATTCAACCATCCATGTCGGCGTCATTTCCGGCGGCACCGCCAACAACATTGTACCAAAATCCTGCAGCTTCAACTGGGAAACCCGGCTGCTTCCAGCAGCGGATGAAAATCATGTGCCGGATCGCATCAACGCGCTGGCCCGAAAGCTTGAACCCGCCATGAAGGCCATTTCTCCAGACGCTGGTATCGTACTTACAAAAGCCAACGCAGTGCCTGGGCTTGCCGCAGACAAGGACAGCCCCGCCGAACAGCTGGCATTGCATTGCAGCCACACCAACTCCACCCACACCGTGTCCTATTGCACGGAAGCAGGCCTGTTCCAGCAGGCGGGCATTCCCGCCGTGGTCTGCGGTCCAGGCTCCATCGAACAAGCCCACAAGCCCGATGAGTATATTGCCATCAGCGAACTGCGAGCCTGCGAAACTTTCCTGAGAAGACTTGCTGCGACCTGTTGCTGAGTTCAGAATTCCCTCTCTGTCACGCGTTCCGCGTGCCACCTCTCCCGCAAGCGGGCGAGGAAACAATATCCTCGCCCGCCTGCGGGAGAGGTGGCATCGCCTGAGCGATGACGGAGAGGGAAAATTAAACCTTCGCCCCTGCCCGCTGCTTCAACAGCCCCGTCAACCAATCCGGATCCATTTGCGGCACCGATGACAGCAACAACTCCGTATACGGAGGATAGGGTGGATTCAGCACTTCGGATTTGAGGCCTTGTTGTACCACCTTGCCCTTGTACATGACGACGATCTCGTCTGAAATCGCGCGGACTGTTGCGATGTCGTGGGTGATGAAGAGGTAGGAAACACCTGTGTCCTTTTGCAGGCGCATCAACAGTTTCAGGATTTCTTCCTGGACGATCTGGTCAAGAGCCGACGTCACTTCATCGCAGATGATGATGTCGGGTTCTGCGGCAAGGGCGCGGGCGATGGAGATGCGCTGCTTCTGGCCGCCAGACATTTCACCGGGGAAACGGTCGATGAAATTTTCACCAAGCTCAATGTTGTCAAGCAGAGCGATGATCTTTTTTTCCTTGGCAGCGCCAGTGAGGCCCAGATAAAACTCCAGCGGTCGACCAATGATGTCGCGCACGCGCTGGCGTGGATTGAGCGCTGTGTCGGCAGACTGATAGATCATCTGGATGCGCCTCAGAGTATCACGGTCGCGGTCTTTCAACTTTGCTGGCAAGGCCTTGCCGTTGAATTCGATGCGGCCTTTGGAGACTGGCAACAACCCCGTGATAGCGCGGGCGAGCGTGGATTTTCCGGAGCCTGATTCGCCAACGACCGAAACAGTCTTGCCGCGCGGCAGACGCACGGTCACATTTTCCAGCACTTTCATGGCACCGGAATACGTGGCGTCCACGCCGCTCACCGAGAGAGCGATATCACTGCTCTTTTCTTCAGGTTTCTCGAGGCTGCGCACGGCCCAGAGCGACTTTGTGTAGTCTTGTGTCGGCTGTTTCAGCATGGAGCGTGTATCGGATTGTTCCACGAGATTGCCATAGCGCAAGACCATGATGCGATGTGCCATCTGTGCAACGACGGCCAGATCGTGGGTGATATAAACGGCAGCCGTGTCAAACTCCTCGACGATGCGGCGCATGGAAGCCAGCACTTCGACTTGCGTGGTCACGTCAAGGGCGGTTGTGGGCTCATCGAATACAATCAAGTCGGGCCGGCACGACATGGCCATGGCGGTCATGGCGCGTTGCAATTGTCCGCCGGAGACCTGATGCGGATAGCGCGTGCCGATGGTGTCAGGGTTCGGCAGTTGCAGACGCTTGAAGAGGTCTTTTGCGTCGGCTTCGGCCTTGTTGGTGTCCATGACGCCGTGATTCCTGGCACTTTCCGTCACTTGCTCCATCAGCCGGTGGGCGGGGTTGAAGGATGCGGCGGCACTTTGCGCGACATAGGAAATCTGCGACCCCCACATCTTGCGGAGTTGTTCCTGCGGCGCGTTCACAAGATCAATGCCGTCGAACATCACCGTGCCTGCGGAAATGCGGCAACCCGGTTTGGTGTAGCCCATGGTGGCCAGACCCAGCGTGGACTTGCCGGCCCCTGATTCACCGATGAGGCCCAGCACTTCACCACGTTTCAGATCAAGGTCGATGCCCTTGATGATGGGATGCCATTTCTCGTCGGAATAGCCCTCGATCTTGAGGCCGCGGATTTCAATAAGCGGCGTGCCCTTGACGCGTTTCCTGTCATTGGCCATCGCGCAACCCCGAAGTTTTATGCAGGAACCAATCTACCACAAAGTTCACGGCGACCGTGAGCAGGGCAATGGCAGCGGCGGGTATCAGCGGCTGGGGCCGTCCGAAGGTGATCAACGTCTTGCTTTCCGCCACCATAGAACCCCAGTCGGCTGTAGGCGGCTGAATGCCGACGCCGAGGAAGGAGAGTGCCGAAATGGTGAGGAAGACGAAAGAGAAGCGCAGGCCGAATTCGGCGATCAGCGTCGGAAGGATGTTCGGAATGATTTCCCGGAATACTACCCAGATCATGCCCTCGCCGCGCAAGCGTGCTGCCTCAACAAAGTCTTGCACGGCCACACTCAGCGCCGTGTTGCGGGCCAGACGAAAGACGCGGGTTGAGTCGAGCAGCGCCAGAATGAAGATCAGGTTCCACACGGATTTGCCTGCCATGGCCAGCAGCATCAAGGCGAAAATCAACACTGGAATAGACATCAGGATATCGACGATGCGACTGACGATCTGGTCCATCCAGCCGCGCGTGACAGCGGCGTAGATACCGAGCACACCACCGATAAAGAATGAGATCAGCACGGTAGCCAAGGCAATGAAGATGGTGTTGCGGGCACCGAAGATGACACGGGAAAGCGTGTCGCGTCCGATCTGGTCAAGGCCGAACCAGTGGGCTGCCGATGGTGGCGCATAGGCCTTGCCTACGATTTCTGCTTCGCCGAAAGGTGCGATGATGTTCGCAAACACGGCACAGAAGAAATAGAACGCGATGACGAACATGCCGAACTTTGCGCTGATGGGTGCGCTCTTCAGCAAGCGCCATGCATCCTGCGACCAGGTGCGCTTGGTGCGCATGTGTAGGATATCAACGTTCTGTGTGCTCATTTGGGGTGCAAGAGCCTTGGATTGGTGACGATGGCCACGATATCAGCCAGCAGGTTCAGCATGATATAGGTGGCGGCAAAAATGAGGGCGCAGGCTTGCGCCACCGGCATGTCGCGTGAACCGACGGAGTCGACCATCAACTGGCCGATGCCGGGATAGACGAACACCACTTCAACCACGACGACGCCGACGACGAGGTAGGCAAGGTTGAAGGCGATAACGGTGGCGATTGGTGCCCAGGCGTTTGGCAAGGCATGGTGCAGAATGACCTGCCACGGTTTCAAACCCTTGAGCTTGGCCATTTCAATATAGGGGCTGGCCAGCAGCGAAATGATCGAGGCCCTCGTCATGCGCATCATGTGGGCGATAATCACCAGTGTGAGGGTAATCGTGGGCAATGCCGCGCGCGACACATGTTCCCAGAATGGCGTTGTCGCATTCACCGTCGAAAGCGGATAGAAAACACGGAACTTCACTGCCAGAAAGAACATCAAAATATAGGCCACGAAGAATTCCGGCGAGGCAATGGTTGTCAACGTGACGGAGTTGACGATGCGGTCATACCAGCTGTTGCGATAGAGGGCAGCCAGCAAACCCAGTGCCAGCGCAATGGGTACGGCGAAGATCGCCGTCATCGCCGCCAGAAAAAATGTGTTATAAAGTCGGGGACCGATGATGTTGCTGACGTAGCGCACATTCTGTTCGCGCCAGCCGCCAGCGCCGGCAAAGGATCTGCCGAAGTCGCCTTGTACGGCACCACCCACCCATTCGAAGTAACGTGTGATCGCCGGACGATCCAGCCCCAGGGACTTGTTAAACGCCGCCACGGTTTCAGGTGTAGCGCTTTGCCCGAGTGTGGCTTCGGCAAAGCCTCCTGGCAACAATTCCAGCGATGAGAAGATGATGACCGACACGGCAAGCAATGTCAGAAACCCTAGCCCCAAACGCTGCAACACGGTTTTCATTACCGGATGCATATCCTGCGCTCCCCTCGTTTATGTGAGTCCAAGGGCTTCTTTGTCCCTTCGGCATAAATGCTAGCAGACTGAAACGTGTTGGCTAGTGGTTTTTGACATGAATTTGATACAAAAACGACAACTGGAGTAAAAACGACATTGCTTCTTTGATTAGGAGTTTGGGCTATCGCAGATAGAGGGAAAGGCCCCCATCGCCCTTCGGGCACTTCCCCAAAAAATTGGGGAAGATTTGGTGCAACCACCTTCCCCGACTCGTGAGGGGAGATCGTTCAGCGAGTCCTTCACCAACTTGTTGGGGAAGTGCCCGAAGGGCGATGGGGGCCATTTTCGCCAAACAAAAAAACCCCGCTGTTTCCAGCGGGGTTAATACAATCAAGTCAAAAGCCTTAAACAAACCACCAGCGGTCGTACATGTAGCCGCCGTCGAAGTCGTTGTCAGAGTTGAATTCACCGTGACCCAGCTTGGTGGACATGGCGCCCACGAAGTTCGAGAACATCATGACCAACTGGCCGCCGTCATCATGCACCAGCTGCTGGGCTTCGGCATAAAGAGCGGCACGTTTGGCATCATCAGTCTCCGCTCGGGCGATCGGCAGGATTTCGTTGAAGCGGGCGTTTTTCCAGCGCGTGTCGTTCCAGGCAGCTTTTTCGGCCAGTGAAACGGTAAGCATGGTATCTGCCGTTGGCCTGCCACCCCAATAGCAATGGCTCCAGGGCTTCTTGAGCCAGACATTGTCCCAATACCCGTCGTTGGGTTCGCGGATCACGTTGATCTCAATGCCTGCGGCCTTGGCGTGTTCGGCCATCAGCAATGCAGCATCGACCGAGCCACCGAAGGCAGCGTCAGCGGCCGAGAGATCAACCTTCAGGCCTTCCATACCTGCCTTCTTCAGCAGAGACTTGGCCTTTTCCGGATCATAGCTATAGGCGGGTTCCGGGCTCACGGCATATTTCAAGGTAGGCGCAATCGGCGTGTCATTGCCGGGTTTGCCATAACCGAACAATACCTTGTCTACCAGTTCCTGACGATTGATAGCCCACTTCAGGGCCTGGCGTACTTCCACTTTGTCGAAGGGCGCTACATCCGTATGCATGGGGGCTGTGTAATGCTGGTAGCCAGCGACATTGTAGATATTCGTATCAGGAGCCGACTTCAGCATGTCGATGGTCTTCAAGTCAGCCTTGTCGATATAGTCCACTTCGCCCGCGAGATAGGCGTTGGTGCGAGCGGCAGGATCGAGAATGGCGAGCTGTGTGATTTCATCGAAGTTACCCGGCGCAAATGCGTTGGGGTTCTTCTTGAAATTCACCTTCACGCCCGGTTCGAAGCTGCTCAGCACATAGGGGCCGGCTCCCAGACCGGAAAGATCGACCTTGCCATCCGTCGCCGACAGAATCGGAAACTGGTATTGTGCGAGGGAATAGGGGAAGTCGGCATCGGCACCCGAAAGTTCGATGACAACGGTTTCCGGGCCATCGGCCTTGATGCCTGTCACTGCTCCGAGATAGGCTTTGCCGGCCGATTTGGAATCCGGGCCATTGTGGTAGTTCAGGGTGGCGACAACATCGTCGGCGGTCACGGTTTTACCGTTGTGGAACGTCACGCCCTTGCGAAGTTTGAAGATCCACTTCTTGGCACCATCGGCTGGTTCCATGCTTTCGGCGAGATAGGGCAAGACATTCCCCTTCTGGTCGATGCGGGTGAGCGTGGCACCGGCCAGGCTGCGGCCCCAGCCGAAGTTCATGCCGTGCGCCCAGGTGGCGGGATCAAACGTGTCGGTGGTGTTGCCGTGACCGAGACCGGCACGGAAATGACCGCCTGGCTTTGCTTCGGCGCGGGCGGCAGTCGAGAACAATGTTCCGGCGGCAGACAATGTCAGGCCGCTTGCCATTGCGAACTGCATGAAATCGCGGCGGGACAGCTTGCCCCGGGTCACGGCTTTCTTGGCCAGTTCAAGCTTGAATTCGAATTCAGTCATGTTTCACTCCATTGCATTGAGATGCTGTGTTGATCGGAGCGGCATTTGTTTGCCGTTCGCGGGATTTGACCATGGCGAACCCTGTGCCATGGCGTGTTGCCCGTCCTTCTCCCCTCAGTCGTTGTTGTTCTTGCTCCCGACGAAGTGGCTGGCCTGGAGCCAACCTTGAAATAAAGCCTCGCATGATGTTGCTTTTGCGTCAATTCAATTTCATGACGGGTTTCACAGCTTGCGTTGATCCAAAATGGCGCAAACGCTCGTAAACAAGTCGAATTCGCGTTGAGGGGTATGATTTTGCCAAAGTTGAAGATTGCCGTCGTGGGCAGCGGCGTATCTGGATTGTCTTGTGCTTGGGCATTATCACAACGTCATCGCGTCACTTTGATCGAATCGGCCGGGCGATTGGGTGGCCATGCCAATACAGTGAATGTGCAAACCAGCGCTGGCCAGGTGGCGGTTGATACGGGGTTCATCGTGTTCAACGCCTGGACCTACCCGAACTTCACCGCGTTGATGGACTATCTCGACCAACCCGTCGTGTCGACACAGATGTCATTTTCAGTGAGTGCAGATTGCGGTCGCTATGAATATTGCGGCAATCATCTCGGCGCATTGTTTGGCACACCGCGGCAATGGTTGTCACCCAGCCACTGGAAAATGATGACCGACCTTCTGCGTTTCTACCAGAAAGCAGAGAGTCACGCGCCGCAGGTTGCCGCTGGCACAAGCCTTGGTGGCTATCTCAAGCAATATGGCTATGGCGAGGCTTTCATGCAGCGGCACATCCTGCCGATGGCAGGGGCCATATGGTCGGCAACGCCAGAACAGATTGCGGCTTATCCGTTTCATGCCTTCATCGCATTCTTTAAAAACCACAAACTTTTCGAACTTGGAAATCGCCCGGACTGGAATGCGGTGAAGGGTGGCTCAAAGGAGTATGTGGCAAAGCTCGTGGAAGACGCTCTGTTTGATGTCAAGGTGGCAACACCGGTTGAGCGCATCGTGCGGACGAAAACCGGCGTTGATGTGCATGCCCTGAACGGTGCTGTGGAAGCGTTCGACCATGTCGTTCTGGCGACGCATGCTGAAACGGCGTTGCGCCTGCTGGCTGAACCGACAGACGATGAGCTGGATCTGCTTTCACCGTTCAAGACCTCGGCCAACCGGGTTTACCTGCATCGTGACAAGGGACTGATGCCCGCCACACGGCGCTTCTGGTCGGGGTGGAACTACCGCATGCCTCCGGCGCAAAAGGTGCAGGCGCCTGAAGTGACATACTGGATGAACCTCTTGCAGAAGCTCGATTCACCGGACCAGCATTTCGTTTCCCTGAATCCCCATGTGAAGCCAAAGGCAGATCAGGTTGACGCCAGCTTTGACTATCGCCATCCGATGTTCAACGATGCAACGATGGATGCACAAAAACATCTCTGGTCCCTGCAAGGTGAAAATCGCGTCTGGTTTTGCGGAGCCTGGTTTGGTGCAGGCTTTCACGAGGATGGTTTGCAGGCAGGTCTTGCCGTGGCCGAACAGTTGGGCGGCGTGCGCAGGCCCTGGAGTGTTGCAGACGAATCATCGCGCATTCATCTTGGTGCGTCACATCAACCGCTGGCCAACGCCGTTGTCGAGGCGGCGGAATGAACGCCATTCGCCCATCGGTTTATGTGGGCAAGGTGGTGCACCGTCGCCTGCGACCAGTTGCACACCATCTTGAATACACGGTGGCCAGCGTGCTGATCGACGTGGACCAGATGCAGGATCTGCCATCATTGCTGCGCTACAATCGGCTTGGCCTGTTTGGATTGTACGATGCAGACCAGGGTGTGAAAGACGCACCCCTGCCATTGCGGGAATTTGCCTGGGCGAAAATGCGTGAATTCGGCGCACCACCGGACGTCAGCCGCATCTTGATGCTGAGCTATCCGCGTATCCTGGGTTACACGTTCAATCCGCTCTCGGTGTTTTTCGGCGTGGATGCCGAGAACAATATCCGCATGGTGATCTACGAGGTTCACAACACCTTTGGCGGCAGGCATATTTATCCGGCTGGCCCCTTTGCACCGGGTGATGAAACCTTTGGCAGTGCAGACAAGGCCTTTCGGGTTTCGCCCTTCAACAAGATTGAAGGCCATTATGGTTTGCGGGTCAGTGCGCCGCGCGAGGATGTGGCTGTGGGCGTGTCGCTGACCACCCTTGAAGGCCCGCTGCTCAATGCCTATTTCAGGGGAAAGCGAAAACCCCTGAGCAACGCCACGCTTCTCAAGGTTTTCTTCGGCCTGCCCCTGATGACGTTCAAGATCATGGCGGCCATCCACTGGGAGGCCTTGAAACTTTGGGCAAAGGGCCTCAAGCTGCAATCACCTTAAATGGCCACAAGAGCTTTGGAGGTGGGGAACATGAGCGAAGGTATGTTGGGTAGCATTATTCTGGCAATGGGTCGGAAATTTTTTCCGAAGGATGTGAAGGGCTCGCTGGCTCTCACGCTGCCATCAGGCGAAATCGTGACGATCGGGCAAACCGGAACGGGTTTCGATGCTGATCTCGTTCTTCGCAATTTCAGCGTCATCTGGGCATCCGTGCGGCGGGGACAACTCGGATTTTTCGAACGGTACTTGGCAGGTGATGTGGAAAGCCGTGATCCTACCAGTCTGTTTCGCTTCTATCTACAAAACCGCCGGGCTCTTGACACAGCATCAACCGGGTTTTTCTTCACCAGTTTGTTTGACAAGATCTGGCACAGAAAGCGTGATAACAACAAGGACGGCTCAAGGGAAAACATTTCCGCCCATTATGATCTTGGCAACACGTTTTATGAAGCCTGGCTTGATGACACGATGAGTTATTCCTCTGCCGTGTTTGACGGCACGGGCAACAGCCTTGAATCCGCCCAGCGCCACAAGGTTCACAAGGTTATGGAGGCGGCGGAAGTCGAAGCGGGGAAATCCTATCTTGAAATCGGCTGTGGCTGGGGTGGCGTGGCGGAAGAGACCGCAAAAGCCGGTGCCTCCCTGCGTGGCATCACCTTGTCGCGCGAACAGCTCGAATTTGCCCAAGAGCGGATGAAACGGCAGAAGCTGGATGACAAGGCCGAACTGGTTTTTGAAGACTATCGGGACACCAGAGGCAGTTTTGATGGCATCATGTCGGTTGAAATGATCGAGGCCGTGGGTGAACCCCATTGGCCTGCCTATTTCCGCACCTTGTTTGACCGTTTGAAACCGGGCGGTGTTGCTGCCATCCAGGGCATCACCATTCTGGAAGAGAACTACGAGGGCTACCGGAACGGCGTTGACTTCATGCAACGCTACATTTTTCCAGGTGGCATGTTGCTCACCAAGGACATCATGCGCGAGCAGACGGCGAAAGCTGGCTTGTTGTTCGAGAAGATGGAGTGTTTCGGCCAGTCCTATGCCAAGACACTGTCCATGTGGCGCGACCGCTTCGAAGCCGCATGGCCGAAGATCCAGCCACTCGGTTTCGACGAGAAATTCCGCCGCATGTGGAGCCTGTACCTCAGCTACTGCGAGGCGGGCTTTGCCGAGGGTGTGATTGACGTCGGGATTTACAAGTTGAGGAAGCCTGTGGTTTAGTCAAGGTCCCTCTCCGTCACGCGTTCCGCGTGCCACCTCTCCCGTAAACGGGCGAGGAGAAGGTTTATTTTCGTCGCCCGCTTGCGGGAGAGGTGTCGAGCGCAGAGAGACGGAGAGGGAATTTCATCCCCGTAACAACGCCTCCGTCTCCTCGCGCATCGGCATCGATGGTGCCGTTCCCATCCGTGTCACAGAAATCCCTGCGGTGGCGCTGCCAAAGCGTGCCGCCATTTCGGGTGGATCACCCCGCGCCAGAGCCGCTGCAAAACCGCCATTAAAGGCGTCACCGGCCCCTGTGGTATCAACCACTTTTCCGGCACTGAAGACTGGAACATGCAGCGACGCTTGGCGTGTGTGCAGCAAAGACCCATTGCTGCCCAGCGTGATCAGGACTGTTCCAACGCCCTTGTGCAAAAACACTTCGGCAGCCTGGCGTGCCGTCGTGATGTCGACAACCTCAACGCCCGTCAGCATTGATGCCTCACTTTCGTTCGGCGTCACGTAATCGCACAACGCGTAAATCACATCGTCCAGCGGCGCAGCAGGAGCGGGATTGAGTATCGTCGTTACACCCGCAGCCCTGGCAATCTGCAAAGCCCGCAGTGCTGCGGGAATGGGTTGCTCCAGCTGGGTCATGAACACTGCGGCCCCTTCAATCACATCACGATTGCGCTCCACGTCATCCATACTGATGGTGCCCGCCGCGCCCGCAACCACAATAATCGCATTGGCCCCCGTTCCATCTTGCACGAAAATGTAAGCCGCACCTGTGGAGTTGTCAGCCACCTGTTCAGCACGAACAGTCACGCCCTCTTTTGCATACATCGCGAGCGCCCGATCGCCAAAGTCGTCCTTGCCCAATTTGGAAATGAAGGTCACTGCAGCCCCTGCCCGTGCCGCCGCCACTGTCTGGTTGGATCCCTTGCCGCCGGGGCCCATGGCAAAGCTCGTGCCCAGCAAGGTTTCACCCATCACCGGCTGCCTGGCCGCCCGGAACGCCAGATCAGCCACATAGATACCAAGAATGGTGACACCGGATTTGGCCATGGTTCAGCTTCCGAGTTTCACCTCGGGTGCCACCACACCCATCTTGAATTTGAAACAGCCATAGAAGCGCCTCTCGCGCGTCTGCACGACACAGTAAGCGCGCTTGGCATGCTCATAGAATGCAAAGCGCTCGATCGATCCCATGGGCCAGCTCTTGCCCTCCGCCCGGTCGACCTCTGTCTGCACTTCTTTTGCCACCGGCAAAACCTCCGTGGGATTTCCCATTACTTCCATGCGTGCTGCCGCTTCTCCCATGCTGACGGCAGGATCCAGTGGAAATAAAGAAAGCAGCGCTCGCACTGCCGTTGGCGCATCCGCATCAATCCGCAGCAACATACCATAAGCCGTTTCCTTCGCCACTGAATCAGCCGGAAAGTTGGCGTCGCACACGATGAGATCATCGCCATGTCCCATGGAGGCCAGGGCATGCAGCAGATCGGCATTGAGAAGGGGATCGAGTTGTTTCAGCATGATGTCCTCATTTGGTTTTGATGCGCAGGGACTTTGGCATTTTGCTGCGTGGCAGAATAGCCCCCGGATGCTGGATCACGGCATTGGCCAGCAGGTGCCCGTCTGCTGCCGCCAGCAACGGCGGTTTCTTGCGGATACGCGCTGCGAGATAGGCTGCTGCAAAGCTGTCACCCGCCGCTGTTGTGTCAATGACCTTGCGAACCGGCAGAGGGGCCGCCACCTCATCGTGATTGCGCCACACGATGCGGGCCGAAGCATCCGGCAATTTCAAAATTTTCTCCTGACATTTCGCAATGTCAAACATGGCATCAGCCGAGCGTCCGAAAACCCCTGCCATATCTTCATAGGAGGCAAACAGGATATCGGCAATCTCGATGGCCTGCCGAAAGGCCCGGTCTTTTTCATCGGGATCAGGCCAGCCGGGTGCGCGGTAATTGGTGTCAAATACAATCCAGGCGCCTGCATCATTGGCCCGCTGCATATAGTCAAACAGCAAGTCACGGCCCGCGCGATCATAGAGCGAAAGCGTCACACCCGTGAAATAAATCCAGTCGTGCTTGAGAAACGATTGGGCGAGGTGCTCATTATCACGATCAAAAACCTCGCGCGCCGGTGAGCGGTCCCGCCAGTACGAAAACATCCGCTCGCCATCATGCTGGTTCTGGATGATGTAGAGGCCGGGCATCCGGCCTTGTACCTGCGCCACCAGTGAAGTGTCGATGCCTTCCTTCTGCCATTGGGCAAGCATCTGGTCGCTCCAGGCGTCATCGCCCAGCGCTGTGAGATAGGCCGATGGAATTCCGAGGCGCGAGAGATAGATTGCCGTGTTCAGAGAGTCGCCACCGAAGCCTTGTGCGAACTTGCCCCGGCGCTCCTCGCGCATCTGCAACATGCATTCACCGATAGAGAGAACACTCTGCATCACATATCCTTCATCAAGCGCAACGCATCGTAAATCGCTGCATGGGTGTTGCGCGCCGACACTGCGTCACCAATGCGGTAAAGCTCAAATCGCCCGTCCCGGTTCTTCACCAGTGTTTGTGGGCGACCCTCGATCAGAAGGTCATATTGCACTTCGCCCAGATTGAGGGAATGGTTCTTCAACTCGAAATACAATTCATCAAGCGGGCGCGTGCCGTGGTTCACGACCACCTGGTCAAACATGCGTTCCTTCCTGACGCCGCCATAGTCACTGCCAATGAGTGCCTTCAGACCATTGCCCTCGCGCACCACATCTTCCAGCCGATAGGTCACGGTGAACGTCACATCATGCTGTTGCAGGGAGCGCATATAGGGTACCAGATTCATGCCCATTACTTCGGGTGCGAAACTGCGATCCGGCGTCATGATTTCAACCTTCGCACCCGAGACAGCCAGCACCTCCGCCGCCATCAACGCCGTGTGGTCGCCTGCGTCGTCGTAGAGCAACACGTTGCTTCCCGGCTTCACATCCCCTGACAGAATATCCCATGCCGAAGAGACGAGGTCATTTCCGGTTTTCAGAACCTCCGTGTGCGGCAGGCCGCCTGTGGCAATGACCACCACACCTTGCGTCTCCCCCAGCACAGCCATGATGTCACTGCTGCCAGCGAGGGTGTTGAATTGGAACGTCACACCCATGGCCTCGCACTGGGCCATGCGCCAATCGATGATTCCCATCATTTCGCTGCGCCGCTTCGACAATGCTGTCAGGCGCACCTGGCCGCCCGGCTTGGCGGCGGCTTCAAGCACCGTCACGTCGTGGCCACGCTCGACCGCCACCCGCGCCGCTTCTAGTCCACCCGGCCCTGCACCCACAATCACCACCTTGCGCTTGCCATCCGCCTTCGCAATCACGTGCGGCATCTGGAGTTCGCGCCCTGTGGCGGGGTTGTGAATGCAATAGGCCTCACCCCCTTGATAGATGCGATCCAGACAATAGGTCGCCCCCACGCAGGGGCGAATGTCATGCTCACGCCCCTCGATAATCTTGCGCACGATATGCGGGTCTGCCATGTGGGCCCGCGTCATGCCGATCATGTCCACCTTGCCGGTGGCAATCGCATGCCGCGCTGTTGCCACATCGGAAATCCGCGCTGCGTGAAATGTCGGAAAATCCGTGGCTTTACGAATTTCGCCAGCGAAATCCAGATGCGGCGAGGCCTTCATGCCCTGCACAGGGATCACATCGGTCAAGGCCGCATCCGTATCGATATGGCCTCTGATGACATTGAGAAAATCCACAAGCCCTGAAGTCTTCAAGGCCAGAGAAATCGAAAGACCATCCGCCTTTGTGGTGCCACCCTGCATCACTTCGTCTGCCGTGTAACGCACGCCAACGATGAATCCGGCACCCACGCGCTTTCGAATTTCCCGCAGGCAGTCAAACAAGAAGCGCAACCGATTTTCCAAAGCACCACCATAGGGCGCTTTAAGCGAATTCGTGGCAGGCGATATGAACTGGTCCAACAAATGCCCGTAACACTCAAGTTCAATGCCATCCATGCCCGCAGCCTGCATCCGCTCTGCCGCATCACCATAGTCCCCGATGATGCGCGCAATATCCCAATCCTCGATCAACTTGGGAAAGGCCCGGTGCGACGCTTCGCGATGGTGCGAAGGGGCCACCACCGGCAACCAGTCGCCCTTGTTCCACCCCGTGCGCCGCCCGAGATGGGTGAGCTGGATCATCACAGCGCAGTCATGTTCATGCACGGCGTCCGTGAGTTTGCGGAGCCACGGCACAACCTCATCCTTGTAAGCCAGCACATTGTTGAACACCGGCGGAGAATCCCTCGACACCGCCGCCGACCCCGCCGTCATCGTCATGGCAATGCCGCCCCCGGCCCGCTCCACATGATAGGCGCGGTACTTGTCCTTGGGCATTCCGTCTTCCGGATAGGCCGGTTCATGACTCGTGGTCATGATGCGGTTCTTGAGGCGAAGGTGCTTAAGCTGATAGGGCTGGAGCAGTGGATCGGCGCGGGTCATAGCAGCAGATTAGAGTGTCAAGGATTTAAGGCAAGCACTCGCGGGCGTCCCCTTCGAGGCCCGCGCAGGGGTGCAGGCACATCTTCGCGGGCTGTGCCTCACGCTCCACATTGTGCTTGCATCGCCATGTCCCGGTCAGAAAATCCTCTCGACGGGCAGTCCCAATGCCATGGCGCCCGCATAGGCGGCTTGCGGGCCTTGTTGCATGGGGTGATATCGCGCACCTTGCGCATCCCGGAACAGGCGCTCCAGTCCGTTGCTGCGCAGAAAGGCTGCTCCGCCCGCCGTTTCCATGGCGAGGTCGACGGTGCGCAACACATGGCTGGTTGCGAGTGCGCGGCCTTGCATGGTGGCGTTCACGCTTTCGGCTGAGGGTGCATTGGCGTTGGCCACGTTCAGCATGTGTTGAAGGGCAAGCTGCGCGCCCAACAATTCGTTTTCCATCAGGCCAAGGCTGTGCTGGATATAAGGTTCGGCCCGTCGCTTGCGCGCAAGACCAACCGTCACATCGCGTGCAGCTTCGGCCACACCGACATAGACCGAATAGATGAGGGGAATGGCGATGCCCGCTATGACGTGAAACACGGGGTGCCACACACCGGACCTGCGGCGCAGGGCAACCTGCGCCTCCGGCACAAAATGTCCTTCGATAATTACATCGTGTGAACCTGTGCCGCGCATGCCCAGGGCTTTCCAGACGGGTTCGATGCGCACCTGTGGAGACGACAAAGGCAGACCGAAGTGCAGCACCTGCGGCTCTTCATCTTCTTCACTGAGAACGGCCATGGTCATCAGCAGATTGCCTGCGGGTGCGGCCGAGGCGAAGCTTTTGCGCGCGGTGATCTTGTAACCACCCTCGACGCGTTCCGCCCTGCCGGAGCCTGCCACCCAGTCTGCCCCGCCGCTGGACAAAAGGATGAGCCGCTCTTTTGCTACCCGTTGCAAAAGCGGTTCCACTGCCTTGGCCTGCTGGTGCTGCCAGCGCCAGGCCGGAATGGCGACCTGGTGTGTGTGCATGGCAAAGGCCAATGCTGTGGCGCTGCAATGATGCGCCATGCGCCGCAGCATGTCCGACAGTTCCGTGAGACTGGCACCGCCGCCGCCAAGCGCTTGCGGCACGCCGGCTTCCACCAGTCCTGAGCTGCGCAAAGCCGCAAAATTTTCGGCCACGAAGGTGTCGTTTGCGTCGGCTTCTGCTGTGTGAGTGGCGAAATTCTTGCCGAGCCTGTCAACAATAGCGATGAGATCAGGCTTTGGCGGTGTTGCAGCTTTCAGCATGGATGCAGTCTTGGTCATGACAATCTCCTCATGTGGATGTGTCCAAAGTCTGCGCCCAAGCCGCCGTTGCAACCAGTCCTGAAACTGTACCGAAGGCGAGCCATGACCGGCCAAATGCCAGGGATGCAGTATATTTTCTGTACTGGAGGCTTGCTGGCGCTGTGGTAGAGAGGGCCGTGGGGCGGAGAGAAGGAGTACTCATGCCCAATCAAAGTGATTATGGCCAGTTTTGCCCTGTTGCCATGGCGGCCCAGATTTTCTGTCAGCGCTGGACGGCACTTGTCTTGCGGGAAATGCTGTGCGGCTCGACCCGATTCAATGATTTCAGGCGTGGCGTTCCGAAAATGTCACCCTCTTTGTTGTCAAAGCGGCTGAAGGAATTATGTGAGGCCGGTGTGATCGAAGAGGTGCGCTCCGATAGTTTCGCAGGCACTGAATATCATTTGACCAGGGCCGGGGAAGAATTGCGCCCGATCGTAATGGCCATGGGTTTTTGGGGGCAGCGCTGGGTGGACTCCCAGGTTTCGCTCAAGAACCTTGATGCGTCATTGCTGATGTGGGACATGCGGCGCTGGCTCGATCCACAACCTTTGCCGAAGCGCAAATGCGTGATCACCTATCATTTTCCCGAAGTCAAGAAAGGCAGCACACAGTTCTGGCTGGTGGTGGAACCCGGCGGCAAGATTGATCTGTGTGCGGATGATCCGGGCTTTGAGGTTGATCTTTATGTCACGGCGTCGCTGCGTTCCATGACGTCGATCTGGATGGGCCTGTCGAGCGTGAAGGAAGAAACCCAGAAGGGCAATCTCACCATCGATGGATCACCTGCAATTGCAAACGCCATGCAGCAATGGCTGGGCCTCAGCCCCTTTGCCAAGGAAAAAAGCCAGCTTGCGGCGTGATGCCGTCTGATTATCTCGTGGCGCCCGACATGTTGGAAGCACAGACGCAGGAGTTTGACACCTATTTCGTTTACCCCCAAGAGTTGTAGGGATACCGAGCGCGTGAGAATGTCCGGGGCTTTCTAGTGACGAAGGCGAAGAAGTGAAGCTACTAAGGCGGACTGCGGGGCCCCTTTCTGGGCACGCAAGGGCTCGCGCCTCAAGGTGAGGTTTAGCGGGCACGCTCATGCTGACGTGCGAGCCCTTGCGCACCTCAAAGCACGTCAACCCCGTATCCGCTCGCCCGAAATACCATCAAACAGATAAGCCCGCTTCGCATCAAAATTGAGCGCAATCGGCGTATCGATGGCTTGCCTGAAATCCCGGTCGGCCCGCGCCACCAGCAAGCTTCCACCCAGACGCACCGTCACCAGGGTCTGATCGCCTGTCGGCTCCAGGGAATAGAGCAAGGTGTTCACGTGGCCTTTTCCTTTTGCCACGACCGACACATCTTCCGGGCGAATTCCAAGGGTCACCTTGCCGGAAGCCTTGCCTGCTTTTGGCACCACAGTTTCAGGTCCAGTGAAAACGCCGCCCTTCATTTCGCCAGAAACCAGGTTCATCGGCGGTGACCCGATGAACCCCGCCACAAACACATTCGAAGGATTGTTGTAAACTTCATCCGGCGTGCCCAATTGCTGGATGCGCCCCTTGTTCATTATGGCAATGCGGTCTGCCAGCGTCATCGCTTCGATCTGGTCATGCGTTACATAGACTGTTGTGGTCTGCAAACGCTTCTGGATGTGTTTGAGCTGTGCGCGCATGGCCAGTCGCAACTTCGCATCCAGGTTCGAAAGCGGCTCATCCATCAGGAACACCTGCGGGTGCCGCACAATGGCACGTGCAAGCGCTGCCCGCTGCCGCTGCCCGCCTGAAAGCGCCTTGGGTTTTCTGTCGAGCAAGTCACCCAATTCCACCATGCGGGCGGCTTCGCGCACCAGTTCGTCATGCTTCTCTGCAGGCACATTGCGCATGCGAAGTGGAAAACGGATATTCTCGTAAATCGACATGTTGGGGTAAAGCGCGTAGGACTGGAACACCATGGCCACGTCACGGTCACGGGCATCAACCTCATTGACCGTCTGGTCATCAATCTGGATTTCACCCGAGGTTAAATCCTCAAGGCCCGCGATCATGCGCATTGTGGTGGTCTTGCCGCAACCCGAAGGCCCCAGAAACACCATGAATTCCTTGTCCTTGATTTCAAGGTCAATGGCGTCCACGCCCACAATGCTGCCCCAGCCCTTGGTGACTTTTTTCAACGTGATTGAAGCCATGTTCCCAACCCTGTTTCTTTTCAGTTTGCACGCCGATAAACCAAAGCGCAACAACCTGCTGATTTTGACTGACTAAATAATGGAACATATTGACTAAGTCAAAAACAAAAGTATCATAAAGTCTGTTTCACATCGGGAGGAACGCCATGACTGCATCCAACATGACCCCATCCAAATTTTCCGGAATTCTGCCTGCTGATCTGCGACGCCGCCAGTCCGATCTTGGCCGTCC
>JANNNG010000008.1:0-3857 GCA_031398425.1 Hyphomicrobiales bacterium
GGCCGAGGCTGTGTGAAAACCCGATCTATGCTATGAGATTTCTGTACTGAATCGGTGGAGGCGGAAGATGTCTCGATTTGTTTTGGGTGAGGATCGCAAGCATGCAACCATGCTTCCGGAATGCCTTGATGATTGGGTGGATGAGAATAATGCGGCGCGTGCCATTGATGTTTTTGTGGATGCGCTGAGTTTGGGTGAGTTGGGATTTGAAGGGGTAAAACCCCAGGCGACGGGTCGCCCGAGCTATCATCCAGGCGTACTGCTCAAGCTTTATATTTATGGCTATCTCAACCGGGTGCAATCGAGCAGAAGGCTTGAGCGTGAAGCAGGGCGCAATCTTGAAGTGATGTGGCTGACGGGTAAGCTTGCTCCGGATCATAAAACCATCGCCGACTTTCGGCGCGACAATGGGCCTGCCATCAAGAAAACTTGCGCGCAGTTTGTTGAACTGTGCCGCAAGATGGGATTGCTGGCCAAGGCGAGTGTGGCCATTGATGGCAGCAAGTTCAAAGCGGTGAACAGCCGCGACAATAATTTTACCAAGGGCAAGCTGGAGCGGCGCTTGATACAGATTGAAGAGAGTGTGGCACGCTACATGAGCCAGCTTGACACTGCCGACCGTCGGACAGCTGCTGGCCAAGGCCCGTCAGAAGAAACAGTGCTGATTAAGACAAGGCTCAAGGAGAAGCTTGCGAAGCTTGAAGAAGAAGTCAAACGGATGAAGGTCATCGAGAGCCAAGTCCACGCCTTGCCCGATCAACAGATATCATTCACTGATCCTGATTGTCGCTCGATGGCCACCAGCGGGCGTGGCAGCGGCATGGTGGCTTACAATGTGCAAACTGCAGTCGACACAACGCATCATCTGATCGTGGCCCATGAGGTTGTCAATGTCGGCAACGATAAAGTGCAACTTGCGAAGATGGGCAAAGCAGCCAAGCTTGCCCTGCACTCTGACACACTCGACGTGGTCGCTGATCGCGGCTACTTCAGAAACGAAGAACTCTTGGCGTGCGAACAAGCTGGTATCGCCGCCACACTGCCCAAGCCCCAGACATCAGAGTCCAAAGCCAATGGCCGCTTTGGCAAGGCGGACTTTGTTTATCTCACCGAACAGGATGTCTATCGCTGCCCGGCTGGCGAGATACTCACCTATCACTTCACGACACAACAAGACAACTTGGAGATGGGAATCTATCTGACCAAAGCCTGCCGCAGTTGCGCGCTGCAGAAACGCTGCACGACCGGCAATGAGCGGCGCATCAAGCGCTGGACCCATGAACATGTTGTTGATGCCGCCCAGTCAAGGCTCAATCGAAATCCCAACGCCATGCGGGTGCGTCGCGCGACCGTTGAGCATCCCTTTGCCACACTCAAAATGCGGATGGGAGCTACACACTTCCTGATGAAGCGGTTGAAGAATGTTGCCACCGAAATGGCCCTGAGTGTACTTGCCTACAACCTCACGCGCGTGATCAACATCCTTGGCATCAAACCTTTGTTGGTCGCAATGCGAGCCTGAGTGGGTGAGCGCATGTCTGCCCTTTCACACCGCAGCTTTAAGCTCAATAGAGCGCCCATCGCGACGCAAAGCTGAATCCAGAAGCGAAGAAGCAAAAAACAGGCCCTACGAGTTGTCCTTAGCCGAACCGCTCTCAGGAAGTGCTGTCATGAAACGGCATAACGACGTTTTTACACAGCCTCGGCCCATTTGAGACTTCAAGCACTTGAACCAGATTGTCTGCTCTTGCGTCGCATGCAGACAACGCACAGCCTGTATCAATGATGAGATTTTGAAATTCAAGCTGACCCGCTGCCCTGCATCTTTGCACCCCTTCATCACACTTGATGTGATGCAAAAATTAGATGATTGTTCACGCCTGCCATCAAGGGCCGCGTTGCGGTCGCACACTCAGGAAACTTCATATGTCGGATTATCTGTCAGGCCTTTTTTCTCTCGCCGGAAAGACGGCCTTGCTGGCCGGAGGGGCGGGAGCCATTGGCTCGGCCATATCGGAGGCTTTTGCGCGGGCCGGGGCCACGGTTGTGGTGCATGATCTTTCACAGGAAAGGCTGGACCTGCTCACTGCAAATTTTGCTGCCAAGGGCCTGAAGCTCACCGGGTTGCAGGCTGACTTGGGCTCAGCCGATGCTGCGACTGATGTTGTCGTGCGCGCCAAGGCTGTTACGGGCCGGATCGATATTCTTGTCAATCTGCAGGGCACCAACCGCCGCAAGCCGATTGTCAATGTCACGCCGGAAGACTTTGACGTGGTCACGTCCGTTAATCTGCGCTCCGTCTATTTTCTGTCGCAGGCCGTGCAGCCCGTGATGAAGGCGCAAGGCGGCGGCAAGATTTTGCACTTCAGTTCACTTTCGGCCAATGTGTCCTTCGATACAATCTCGGTCTATGCCGCCACCAAGGCGGCGGTCACCTCGCTGACGCGGTCGCAGGCCCATGAATGGGCCGATGATAATATCCAGGTCAATTCAATCGAGCCCGGCTTTGTGCAAACCGAGTTCACGCAGCCCTTGTGGGATGATGACTACCGCGCGGAATGGTTTGCCAATTTCATTCCGCAAGGGCGGATGGCTGTGCCGGAAGATCTTGTGACAACTGCGCTTTATCTGGTGGCTCCTGCCACACGCTACATGACCGGGCAAAATGTAGTGGTGGATGGTGGTGTGATGACAGGTGCCAGCTGGGTGGAGCAACCGCGCCGCCCTGGAATCAAGAGGACATGACGCCATGAGCCGATGGTTGATCGAAACCGAAGACCTCGCCGCACTGATGGTTAGCGAGGCCGGGGCGGACCGGGTTATTCTCGATTGCTCATGGTATCTGCCGGACTCAGGCAAGCATGCGCGCGATGACTATGTTGCAGGTCATATCCCCGGTGCGCGCTTCATTGACCTTGGCGAGATTTCAGACCCGCATTCGCCGTACGTGAACATGATGCCGACGGCAGAGCTGTTTGCAACGGTCGTTGGCAAGCTGGGCATTGGCATGAACACCGATGTCATCGTTTATGACGCAGGTTATGTGTCGGCGCGGCTGTGGTGGATGTTCCACACGTTCGGACATAAGCGCGTACGCATTCTCAATGGCGGCTGGCGCCGATGGAGGGCCGAGGGCCGCGCCATTGAATCGGGCGAACCTGTACCAGCACAGGCAAAGGACTTCACCGCGCGCCTGGCCGTTGGCCGCATCGCAGCGATTGCCGATGTCCGGCAGATTGTGGCACAGGGTGGAGCCGCGATCATTGATGCGCGCACGGCTGCCAAGTTCGACGGGCACGAGGGCTCGGGCTACCCCGGCGTGGCCTCAGGTTATATGCCCCGCGCCATCAATACGCCCTGGGCCCTGTTCTTTGAACCCGCACCCTCGTTTCGTTTCGTCAGCCCGGAGCGCGCAGCAGACATCTTCAGGGAGAAGGGTGTTGACCTCTCGGGAGAGGTCATCACCACCTGCGGTTCTGGCGTGACGGCGGCCATTCTTGGCTTCATGCTGGAGGCTATCGGACACAGCAACTTCCGGCTCTATGACGGGTCATGGCACGAATGGGGTCAACAGCCCGACACGCAAAAGCTGGTCAAGCCAATGTGACTCTCGCTTATGCTCTTCAGTGTGGACCTCTGCCATTGCCGTTCTCCTTGATGGTTATTGATTCTCATCAAGGACGCGGAAGCAAACCGTTGCAAATCCAAACAGATAACTTATACCAACGGCTGGATCAATTGACCTTTATCCACTCTCGCTGAGTGATTGAAGTGACTGCGTTGGTGTCGGCTGCAAAGAAGCACCATGCTTCGCAAGCTTTGTCGACGATGTCCTCATAGGTTTTGAAGATGGTGTT
>JANNNG010000122.1:0-11905 GCA_031398425.1 Hyphomicrobiales bacterium
AAGCCTGCTCGGGTCAGAACCTTGCCCGAAGCTGGATTTTCATTGAAGAAACAGGATGACAGGCTTTCGAGCCCGGACGCTGTGAAGGCCAGCTCCACCATGGCGATGGCGGCTTCCGTCATCAGGCCCTTGCGCCAGTGCGCCTGCACCAGCCAATAGCCCAGTTCGGCTTTTTGCTGTTCTTCCATCCAGTCGTAGCTGATGAGGCCGATCAAATCATCGGGCCGGTGTTTCAGCGTGATCACACGAAAAGCGGAGCGGTTGTCGAGCGCCAGGGCCCAGTCGAGAAATTCCTCAGCATCCGAGAGATGATAGGGATAGGGCACGCGGGCGAGGTTTTTGCTGATCTCGTAATTGTCGATCTTTGCCGCAATGGCCGGGCCGTCGTGGCGTTGCAGGGGGCGGAGCAGCAAACGTTGTGTTTCAATCACCCCGTCCATGCGCGCCCCCCAAACAAAAACAGGAAAACACGTTGCCGTGTTCTCCTGCCAAACTCAAATCGGAAATTGTGCTCTCGCTTATTCAGCGGCCTTGGGGGCAACGACCGAAACCAGTTGCCTGTTGCCCTTGGTGCCGCGGAATTCGACAGTGCCCGCAACCATTGCAAAAATCGTATGGTCCTTGCCGATGCCAACACCAGTGCCCGGATGCACCTTGGTGCCGCGCTGGCGGATGATGATGTTGCCGGGAATGGCGTGTTGGCCGCCGAACAGCTTGACGCCAAGACGGCGACCTGCGGTGTCGCGACCGTTGCGGGATGAGCCGCCTGCTTTCTTATGTGCCATGGTTCATGCTCCTCTTATGTGCGTTCGCGGTCAGTTTTGGCGCGGGGCGGTTTGCCGTCAGCCAATTCCCTGGCCTGTTCGATCCATTCCTCGCGGGCAAAGCGGCCCTTCTGCTTCAAGTGTGTTTCAGCCTTTTCGATGTCTTCAGCGCTCATGGCGGCGATGGACGAGAAGGTGTTGTATCCCAATTCGCGCATGCCCGCTTCCATCTTGGGGCCGACGCCGCCGATTAGCGAAATATCATCGGACGAGCCAGCGGTTGCGGCAGCAGCAACGGCGACAGGCTTTTCCGCCTTTTCGACCCTGGCGGCAGGCTTGGCACCACCTGTGAGAATGTCAGTGATGGTGACGGACGTCAGCAATTGGCGGTGACCGTTGCGGCGGCGATAATGTTTGCGGCGGCGCTTCTTGAAAATATAGACCGTATCGGCCTTTTCCTGGGCGGCAATTTCACCAACCACGGTGGCGCCCGACACGTGAGGTGCACCAATATGCACATCGGCCCCATTGGCCACCATCAAGACGCTGTCAAAGGTCACGCGGTCACCCGCAGCACCTTCAAGCTTCTCAATCAGAATTTTGTCGTTGGCGGCAACGCGATATTGCTTTCCGCCAGTCTTGATCACTGCGTACATTTCTTCTTCCTTATTCCCACGCACCCTTCGGAGCTGCTTTCAAGACCCATTGAAAAAGCAGGCTTTCCATCAGTGGTTTGCAAGGCAAAATCCATTTCTGGTTTGCTAGGCAAACAGGGCCACCCTCGGACAGCGCAATGGTCCCGGAAGACTGTTTCAACCGGGATTTCGCGCTCATAAAGCGGAATGCCTTAGCAAAGTCAAGTTTGCATCACATGCTTGCCAACCGCGTCAAGCGCATGCAAACGTTGCATCCCGTCGGTGGAGATATGCCTATATGCGATTACTTGTGGTGATCCTCGGTTTTTGTATGGCGGTGCTCGCAGGGCTGCCCGGCACAGCAGCGGCCGCAAAGCAGAGAAAACCGTTTGCTGTGGAAATTGAAAAGCCCATCTACGAAGCGCCCATGCGGGTGGTGATCGTGCGCAACAGTTCACCGCTTTGCGAGCCGAACTGTCCGCAGTGGATCGCTGCTGAAGGCGAGATTACCAAGACTACACCGGCATTGTTTCGCCGGGTGCTGAAACACATGGGCAAGCGCAAGTTGCCGGTCGTCATCCGTTCTCCCGGTGGCGACATCAGTGCCGCCTTGCTCATCGGGCGCATGCTGCGCGAACGCCAGATGATGGTGGCCGTGGGCTATACGGTGTTCACACGGTGTTCGCCCAATGCGAAATCCTGCAAATTGCCGCCGGAGAACAAGGGTGTTTACGAGGGCTATGTGAGCGAGGACAGGGCGTTTTGCAATTCGGCGTGCCCTATGGTGCTGGCGGGTGGCGTTACACGCTACAGCAGTTCCGGCACATCCATTGGTTTGCATGAGCCGAAGACCGTGTGGACCCGCGAGCGGGTGCGTTACCGTGATTTCTACAAAATCGTCAATGGCCGGAAAAAGCTCACCAGGCATCAAATCCTGAGCCGCAAGACCGTGCACGACAAAACCACCTATGGTCTGCACAAGGTGTTGCGCCAGCGCCTGACCGCGTATTATGGCGAAATGGGTGTCGACATCGAAATCCTGAACGAGACGACGAAGGCAAAGTTTGAGGATATCTATTTCCTGCCCGAAGAGCAGAAATCCAGATTGAAACTTCGCACCACGGGGGAGCGCGCAAGCTTTCTGTCCAACTACAAACTTTGTGGGCGCGGTGCCACCAGCGCTGTTTGCGTGGAAAACACGTTGCTCGACCCGGCAAAGCTTGCGATCCGGCGGCTGCAGGATGTTGGCGTTGATGCAAATGCGCCGAAAATGCGCTTTCAGATGGCCAGGCATTGGGGTGTCACGTGCATCACGGCGTGTCCCATGTGGATTGCGGCAGATGGCGTGATCGCGCCTGAGACGCCAGCCTTGTTCGAGAGCTTTCTTGCGCAACAAGGCGTCCAGAAGGTGCCGATGGTGCTGAATTCGCCAGGCGGCGATGCGATGGCTGCCATAGCACTTGGCCGCCTGATCAGAAAAGCCGGGTTTGAAACGGCAGTGGCCCGTACGGAATTTCCAAAACAAGACCCGGGGTTGGAGCGTTCAATGCCCGCCCGGATCAAGGTTGATGGTCGTTGCCATGGCGCTTGCGTCCTTGCCTTTGCCGGCGGTGTGCTGCGCCATGTCTCGGGTAAGACACGTGTCGTCATGCAAAACCCAACACTCTATGGTGTCAACCAGGCTTCAGCCTTGTCGGTTGCCATGAACCAGCATTTTCTGCAAATGGGTGTCAAGCCAGCCATGATGGCGGCCGCTCACATGTTGAGAGGCAAAGAGCAACAGCAGATGAATGGGATGGACATGCTGCGGGTGTCTCTCGCCACAAACCAACAGAACATCGCTGATACCCTATCAGTCAGCAAATGCCTTGCAGACACCAGGGCGGTTGGGTGCCGCGGACCGATGGAGTGATGGGCAGGCTTCAGCCCGCAAATTTCTTGCCGCCCACCCGGAAGGTGGCAAGCAGGATGATGCCCGCAATGGCATGACCGATGACGGTGTAGAGGATAGCCTTTTGCACATCGCTGATGCCCATGATGGCCTGGCTACGCCCGGCAAAATTGCTGACCATGGCAGCAAAGGTCAAGGCGATGAAACTGATGGGACCCGCAAACATGGGGGGGGCCAGGACAAAACGCGTGATGATCCAGGCTGACAGTGCCCCCACGGCGAGCATGGTATACATGACCATTTCGGGAGGGTTCCAAGAGATGAAATCGGTCCAGAAATGAAAGGCGGTATCGGTGAAATTGCTCATGATCGCTTTATCCTCAGCCTAGAATCTCACGCAGACTTTGCCCGAAACTGCAGAATTTCATTAACGGCAATGGTTTTTCATGCTGGGGTTAAGAAAGCGTTGACGGCACGGCTTGCGTGTCAGATCAGTATAGGCTTTTTTTGACCGAGCCTGTTGAGCCGCACAAGCTCAAGCACCCGGTTCAACTCTCCCCCCGCAATCAGAACAAGGGCGGCGAGATAAATGAAGAACATTATGATGAAAATGCCTGACAGCGAAGCGTAGGTCGAGGTGAAGCTGTCAAAGCGCGTGAGCCAAATGGAAAATGTGTAGGCCATGATCATCCAGCAGATCACCGTGAACCAGACACCGGGTAAAACATGGCGGAATGACAGGCGCTTGGCAGGCAGAATGCGGTGTGCTGCATGTACGCCAACCAGCATCAGGAGGACGGCGAGGGGATAACGCCACTGTTCAACAGTGACGAATTGCGACGGGAAATTTCCCGTCACGGCGGTGACGATCCGTACAAAGACGGGAAAGACAACGATGAGGATGGAAAGCGCCAGAAACAGCACGGCACTGCCGATGACACCAACAACGCTGAGAAGATAAAGCTGCCAGGTGTTTCTGGTCTCCATCACATCATAGGCCCGGTTCAGACAGACCCTGACGCTATCAACGCCTGCCATGGCACTCCTGATCGTCAGCAGCGCACCCAGGCTCAAAAAATCAACACGTGGAACCGTCAGGATCGACCGGATTTCCCGCGCCACAGGTGCTACGATTTTTTCAGGTGCCACACTCAGCAGAAGTTGCACCGTGTGTTCCACCCAGACCTCGCTGCCGACGAAGCCTGCCAGAGCCGTGAGGAAGATCAGAAACGGAAACACCGAGAACATCATGCGGAATGCAATGTTTCCGGCAAGCGGAATGGCTTCATCGGCCCCCAGACGCTTGAAGGTCTCCCAGGCCAATTGCGGCAAGGATATTGAATTTTCAGATGCCGGTTCAGCCATGGTTCAAGGCTTAGCAGATCAGGTGGGCGTGTCGAGGCTCACGCCTTTTCTCAGGCGGTCAATGGTGTCGCGGGCGCGGTCCCGGTGGCTTTGCGTGATGTGGTTGCGCACCAGTGTCATGGCCGTCATGAGTACAGCAAGATCATCGGTGAAGCCCAGGCCCAGGATGACATCGGGGATAACGTCGAAGGGCAGGATGAAATAAGCCAATGCTCCAAACAGTGTGGCCTTGACCTTCAGTGGTGTGTTGGCGTCCGAGGCGCAATACCAGGCTGCCACAACATCTCCTGCGAAGGGTACCCGGGCCAGGTTCTGCCTGAGCTTGGGCCAGAAGTTTTGCTTCACGTTCTGTTCGTCAGCACTGACCATGTTGCGTTCTCCCTTGAGGCTTCTGTGAAATGGGAAAGCAATGTGGCCAAATCAAGTGCCGCGCTGGGAGAACCAGAGAGCCGCCATCAACAGGATGACCGCTGCAAATTGCAGCCCCACGCGCCAGCGCATCAGGTTCTGTGAGCGACTGGCAGAGCCTGCCCGCACCATGTTCCAAAGCCCCAGACAGAGGATCAGGGCAACGGCGGCAATGGCAAACATGGGCAGGTAGGTCATTGGTCCGAAATCCGGTTGATGAAACTGTCAAGCAGCGATTGCGGTAATATGCGCCGCGCCACGGCAACAATCCACGTCGGCGTTGTCACATAATAATGCGCACGGGGCTTCGGGCTTTCAAGGGCTGCAATGAGTTTGTCGAGCACGGCGCTGGCGGGCAGTTTGAACCTGGCATTGCCACCCCGGTCAAGGCGTTGGCGCTGCCGTTCAAACTCGGCTTTGTAATGGCTGTTGGTCATGTCCACATTGCGTTCAAAGGCAGCGCGCGCATTGGGCACGAACTGGCTTTCAATAGGGCCGGGGTTGATGGTGATGACGTCGATGCCGGAGCCGCGCAATTCAAGGCGCAAGGTATCGGTCAGACCTTCAATGGCGAACTTTGATGAATTGTAGGGACCGCGCCATTTCATTGCCACGAGCCCCAACACCGATGAGCATTGGATGATGCGGCCCGCAGCATTCTTCCGCATCATTGGCAGGCAGGCTTTTGTCAATTCGTGCCAACCGAAATAATTGGCGGCGAATTGCTCTTCCAAAACCTTGCGGGTGATGTCTTCAACGGCACCCGGCTGGCCATAGGCACCGTTGTTGAACAATGCATAGAGCGTGCCGCCTGTGCGGCGTGAAACTTCGGCAGCACAGGCTTGAACGGAATCGGAATAGCGATAATCAAGGGCCAGGGCTTCAAGCCCCTCCAGTTTGAGGCGTGCCACGTCTTCAGGTTTGCGGGCGGTGGCAAAGACACGGTAACCCCGCGCTTGCAAGCCCCTGGCACAAACATAGCCAATGCCGGAAGAACAGCCGGTGATGAGAATGGATTTTTGCTTCAAAGCCAGGGACAGTTTACTTTCGTGCCATCGGAGTTCATTTGTCATCACTGATGCTGAAAGTAAACTGTCCCTTGTTCCACAATCCTGCTGCCGCAATTGAGCCGGAATTTCAGTGGATTGACAGGCCTTGCTGCTTTCGGCACTTGTTAAGAGTTTGGAGCCCAATATTCCGTCATGATTCACGGCCTTTTCGCACGTATCCTCTGTGTTTCTGCTTTTGCATCGCTATCCGCTGCTGCCTTGGCACAGGCTCCGGGTAATCCCACATCACTGGGTGCTTCCGGAGATTGGGAAGCCTTCACCTATGAAGCAGACGGCTCCAAGGTGTGTTATGTTTATTCCAGCCCCAAGAAGAGCGATGCCAGCAAAAAGGTTGCCGCACGCGATCCCGCCTATTTCATGGTGACACATTGGCCTGGCAAAAAGGTGAAGGCACAACCATCCACCGTCATTGGCTACACGTTCAAGCCTGGCTCCGATGTGAAGCTGACGATCGATACGCGGGACTTCATCCTGTATCCCGTGGACAACATGGCCTGGACCGACAAGGTGGAAACCGAGCGAGCGATCCTTGCGGCCATGAAGTCTGGCAAGACACTGTCGGTGTCCGGCATCTCGGCCAAGGGCACCACAACCAAGGACAGTTATTCGCTGGCGGGCATTTCCGCCGCCATGACGATGATTGACAGTGCCTGCAAGTAGGGTTTTCTTTGCAACATGCGCCTGGGTCCTGACCAGTGTCGCTGTGCACGCCGGGTGTTCCGGTCTGGAAGCGGCGGGTCAGAGATACACTGATTGCAGTTACGACGCGACGGAAGCGGCCTTCGAGGTACGTAATCTCGACAGCGCTGGCCGACCTTATGGTTATCTTTCATCGCTGGCAGCAAGTTTCAAACTGACGGGTCGCACACTGGTGTTTGCCATGAATGCCGGCATGTATGACGACAACCAGCGGCCTATCGGCTATTATGTCGAGAACGGCAAACAGCTCAAGAAACTCAACCGTCGCAATGGGGGCGGCAACTTTCACCTGAAGCCCAATGGCGTGTTTTATGTGAAGAATGGCACACCCGGCGTCATGGAAACCGAGGCCTTTGCCAAATCCGGTATCAAGCCGGAGTTTGCCTCCCAGTCCGGCCCCATGCTGGTGATCAATGGCAAGATTCATCCGAAATTTTCGCAATCCGGCACCTCGCGCAAACTTCGCAATGGCGTTGGCATTGATGCAGCGGGTCGCGCGCATTTTGTGATATCTGACAATGCAGTGACCTTCTGGGAATTCGCCACCCTGTTCCGTGATGGCCTGGCTTGCAACAATGCGCTGTTCTTTGATGGCTCCATCTCAAGTCTCTATGCGCCGGAGATTGACCGCAATGATGGCTTCCTGCCGCTGGGCCCTATGGTGGGTGCCATAGAAATCAAGTAAGGGAGCGGCATCATGGTCACCACGCTGCTTTCCAATCTGCCCGAACGCTATATACAGAACGACATGCGCCCCTCTCTGGTGGGCCTTTCGCGCGCACAAATGGCCGACTTGCTGGCGCGTATCGGCGTTCCCGAAAAACAGCGCCGGATGCGGGCACGGCAGCTCTGGCACTGGATCTATCAAAAGGGCTTCACGTCGTTTGATCTGATGACCGACATTTCGAAAGATGTGCGCAGCAAACTGGAAGACGCTTTCCATGTGGGCCGCCCTGAAATCGTGACTGAGCAGAAATCTACCGACGGCACCATGAAGTGGCTGCTGCGTCTTGCCCCCGATGAGCGCGGCCAGCGCCACGAGATCGAGACAGTTTACATTCCTGAAGAAGACCGGGGCACGCTGTGTATTTCCTCGCAGGTGGGCTGCACCCTGACGTGCTCGTTCTGTCACACGGGAACACAGCCCCTGGTGCGCAATTTGACCGCTGGCGAAATCGTGGGGCAGATCATGCTGGCACGGGACCGCATCAAGGATTGGCCCGATGATCTGGCGGCTAACCCGAAGCCACCGCTTGCAGGACGCTACATTACCAACGTGGTGCTGATGGGCATGGGAGAGCCGCTTTTTAATTTCGACAACGTCAAACAGGCGATGGACATTGCCAGTGATGGCGAGGGCATATCCCTGTCGAAGCGCCGTATCACCTTGTCCACCTCAGGTGTGGTGCCGGAGATCGTGCGGGCGGGTGAAGAAATTGGCACATCACTAGCCATTTCGCTGCATGGCACCACGGACGAAATCCGAAACAAACTTGTGCCGCTTAACAAGAAATATCCCATCGCAGAATTGCTGAACGCCTGCGCCAAGTATCCGAGCGCATCGAACGCGCGGCGCATCACGTTTGAATATGTCATGCTGAAGGGCATCAATGATACGAAGGAAGATGCCAGGCGATTGGTGCGTTTGCTGGCCGGACTGCCCGCAAAGGTCAACCTCATTCCCTTCAATCCGTGGCCAGGATCACCTTACGAATGTTCGGAGTGGGATGTGATCGAGGTGTTTGCGGAGATTTTGAACAAGGCAGGCTATGCCTCACCGGTGCGCACGCCGCGCGGGCGGGACATCATGGCGGCGTGTGGGCAATTGAAGAGTGAGAGCATGAAGGTGAGGGCGAGGGATCGTGTGGCGGCGCATTGATGGTTGATCAGCTCTTTGACGTTCTTGGGATTCACTGGGACCGCGGACTGTTTCCCTTGCCAGTAAGGCCAAGTTCCGTGGAACGGGTCGTTAAACGCTTTCAGAAATCTTTGCCTCAATTCGTGTGGGAAGCCGCCAAGCTTGAGGGCAACCCCTTTACGTTTCCAGAGGTGCAAACGCTGCTTGATGGCATCACGGTTGGCGGGCGCAAACTTTCGGATGCACAGCAAATTCTGGGCTTGCGTGATAGCATGCGATTGCTTTGTGAGGAGGTTTTGGCGGGCGGCTTTGTGCCCACAAAGCTGATGGCGTGCCGCCTGAATGCCTTGATTGCGCGAGACGAAGCCTTGGAATGGGGACATTTTCGTGGTGAGGGCCATGAAAGATCAAACGTCACAATCAATCTCGGTGCGGTTTCATGGTCGCCAAAACCGACGGAAGCGGGTGGAAAGAATTTGACTTTGGTGTTTGAACAGGGTCTCGACGCATTGTCGCATGTCAGCGATCCAATTGAACGAGCGTTTGCGCTGAAACTCTTTATGGCGCGGGAGCAGTTTTTCTTTGACGGCAACAAGCGCACAGCCCGGGCCATGATGAACGGTGTACTGATGAGTCACGGATTTGACGGCCTTTCAGTTCCCGCGACGTGGCAGCTCGACTACAACCAAGGAATGGCAGGTTTCTATCCGAGTGGCTATGCGACATTGGTGATGCAAATGTTTGCACACATGATGCCCGTGTGATGACCTTTTTGGTGGAACGAGCGAATGGCTTGCGGTGGTTGCGTCTTGCATGATAGGCGAATCCCATCATGACAAAAGCTTCAATCAAAAAAGTCGTCCTTGCCTATTCCGGCGGGCTGGATACGTCCATCATCCTGAAATGGCTGCAAACCGATTACAGCGCCGAAGTGGTGACCTTTACCGCTGACCTGGGCCAGGGTGGCGAATTGGAGCCTGCCCGCAAGAAGGCGGAGATGCTGGGCATCAAGGAGATTTTCATCGAGGATTTGCGTGAGGAGTTCGTCAAGGATTTCGTGTTCCCGATGTTTCGCGCCAATGCGGTCTATGAGGGTGTGTATTTGCTGGGGACATCAATTGCCCGGCCTTTGATTGCAAAGCGCCTCATCGAGATTGCGGCCTCCACGGGTGCTGACGCGATTTCGCATGGGGCCACCGGCAAGGGCAATGATCAGGTGCGCTTTGAGCTTACGGCCTATGCGCTGAATCCCGATATCAAGATCATCGCACCCTGGCGCGAATGGGAATTCAAGTCGCGGACGGATTTGATTTCATTTGCCGAACGACACCAAATCCCTGTGGCCACCGACAAGCGCGGGGATGCGCCATTTTCCGTTGATGCGAATTTGCTGCACTCCTCCTCCGAAGGTAAAGTGTTGGAGGATCCGTGGGAAGAAGCACCGGAATTTGTTTATCAACGCACCATCGCGCCATGGGATGCACCGGATGTGGCCACCGATATCGAGATTGCTTTCGAGAAGGGCAATCCCGTCGCCATTAATGGCAAGGCCATGTCGCCTGCGACCATTCTTATGGAACTCAATCGCTTAGGTCATGACAATGGCATTGGCCGCTTGGACCTCGTGGAAAACCGTTTCGTCGGTATGAAATCCCGTGGGATTTATGAAACGCCGGGTGGTACCATTCTCCTGGCAGCCCACCGCGCCATGGAGTCGTTGACGCTGGACCGTGAGGCGGCACATCTCAAAGACTCGTTCATGCCGCGCTATGCCGAATTGATCTATTACGGCTTCTGGTTCTCCCCCGAGCGTGAGATGTTGCAAGCCATGATCGATACGTCACAGGAACATGTTGAAGGCGTGGTGCGTCTCAAGCTCTACAAGGGCAATGTAATTGTCAGTGGACGCAAGAGTGCAAAGTCGCTTTACAAGAACGATCTGGTGACGTTCGAGGATGACCGTGGTGCCTATGACCAGAAGGATGCGGCGGGCTTTATTCGGTTGAATGCGTTGCGCTTGCGCACACTTGCGGCAAGAAAGCGAATCAACTGAAGCGCCACTCCATGCGGTTCTGGTAAATCTCGCCGGGCCGCAGGATGGAGGATGGGAAATTGGCGTGGTTTGGTGCATCTGCCACGTTTTGTGGTTCGATGGCAAAAGCTTCGGCATGGTTGAGTGCGCCTTCTGGTCCCAAGGCTGTGCCGTCGCCGTTCCAGTGAATGGCCGTGTACATCTGCAACACGGCTTCTGTGGTCCACACATCGAGCGTGCGGCGTGAGGCGGGGTCACGCAGGGTCATGGCGCGTTTCATGTCACCGCGCTTGCCGTCCAGCAAAAAGGCATTGTCATAGTCTTCGCCAATGGCGCGGGCCGTGCGGAAGTCCATGCGTGTATCCGCAACATCCTTGATTTCGCCCAAGGGCAGAAGCAGCTCATTCAACGGAAAGAATTTCTGTGCGGGGATCATCAACGCGTGACCCAGAATTGAACCGCCACCCGCCATGTTCCAATAGGCGTGGTTGGTGAGATTGCAGACGGTGGGCCTGGTGGTGCGGGCGGTGATTGCCAGTGACAGCGTGTTGCCATCAAGCGCATAGACGGCTTTCACAGTCAAACTGCCGGGAAAGCCCTGGTCACCATCCGGTGACTCCAGCATGAAGGTGATGCGGTTGGCGTCGCGGATATAGTCCCAGTTCCTGGTCGCAAAACTGTCAGGGCCTCCATGCAGTTGATGCGCACCCATGTTGGGCGTCACATCGATTTTTTCCCCATCCAGCATGAATGAAGCGTTGGTGATCCGTCCGGCATGGCGGCCACACAGCACGCCGGAATAGAGATCGCCCTTGAGGACTTCATTTTCAACAATGTTGCCGAAAACGGTTTCAACACCATCGACAATGCAGGACACAAGCCGTGCGCCCTTGGGGTGAAGAGTGACTGTGGTTGAGGATGATGTGAGTTGCAGCATCAGGCCACTGCCTGCAATTCCGCCAGAATTGCGTCGCCCATTTGCTGGGTATTGGTATTCGCTGCAACATCACCCGCAATATCTTTGGTGCGCAAGCCCTTGGCCAGCACGGCGGAGATGGCCTGATCCAGCTTGTCCGCCCATTCACCCAAGCCCAAAGAATATCGCAGTGCCATGCCGAAAGACGCGATCATGGCGATGGGGTTCGCAGCGCCCGTGCCCGCAATATCAGGGGCCGAGCCATGC
>JANNNG010000179.1:0-15592 GCA_031398425.1 Hyphomicrobiales bacterium
CTGCTGGCACCGCGTGAAGAAAAGCCGCTGATTCCCGCTGTGATGGAAGCCAAGAAAGCGGGCATTCCGCTGATTCTCGTGGACCGCAACGTTGACCAGACCCTTGCCAAGGGTGGCGAAGACTATGTGGCGTTTATCGGCTCTGACTTTGTCAAGGAAGGCATGCAGGCTGCGGAAGTGCTGACCGCTGCAATGGGCGGCAAGGCCCTGATCATTGAACTGCAAGGTACCACTGGAAGTTCGCCTGCCAACGACCGCATGTCGGGCTTTGCAACTTACATCAAGGACCATCCGGGCATGAAGATCATTGCGTCCCAGTCGGGTGACTTTGCCCGCGACAAGGGCCGCCAGGTTTTCGAAACCCTGTATCAGGCCCACCCGGAAGCTACTGCACTTTATTCCCACAACGACGAAATGACCATGGGTGCGATCGCCGCCATGGAAGCTGCCGGAAAAACCCCTGGCAAAGATTTGATCATTGCTTCAATCGACGGGACCAAGGACGCGACCCAGGCGCTGATGGATGGCAAGGTTCTGGTGGTTGTGGAGTGCAATCCCAAGTTCGGCCCGGCAGCATTTGCAGCCATTGAAAAGTACGGCAATGGCGAAACGCTGGAAGCCCGGCTTGTCAACACCGACCGCGTATTCACCAAGGACAATGCGGCTGCCTATATGCCAGAAGCCTACTGATCGGCGAGATTTGCCAACAGGAATGGTGGGAGCCAATATGCTCCCACCATTTTATGATCCGATTGCCCGACGGCAGGTGCGATGACCGCTTCCCTCCTTTCCATGCAAGCCATCTCCAAAAGTTTTGGTGGCGTGCCAGCACTTGTTGAAGCCACACTGGATATCCAGCCTGCGGAAATCATGGCCGTGGTTGGCCAGAATGGTGCAGGCAAATCCACCATGATCAAAATTCTCAATGGCGCCTATGTGCGCGATTCTGGCAGCATCAATTTCAGTGGTGCACCGTGGACGGCAGATTCACCGCAGCAGGCACAGCGTGCAGGCATCAGCACAATCTTTCAGGAAATCAACCTGATCGGCTACCGGTCGGTGGCTGAAAACATTTTCCTGGGACGGGAGCCGCGCCGCAGCTTTGGCTTCGTGGACTGGTCCAAAATGAATGCCGACGCAGCGGCCCTACTGGCGCGGTTTGATGTAAAAGTCGACGTGCGTGAGCCACTTGAGAATTTTTCAACCGCGATCCAGCAGATGGTCGCCATAGCAAGAGCCGTTTCTTTTGATGCAAGGCTCGTCATCATGGATGAGCCCACATCCTCTCTTGATGAGGCTGAGGTATCTGTGCTGTTGCGCACCGTCCGCCAATTGAAGGCTGATGGCGTGGCTGTGATTTTCGTCAGCCACAAACTTGATGAACTCTATGCCGTGTGTGACCGTGTAACCATCATGCGCGATGGCCGCACTGTTTCCGTTTCAAAAATGAGCGATATTTCGAAGCTGCAACTGGTGGCCAGCATGCTGGGCCGCGATCTTGCCGAAGTGAAGAAGAAGGGTGCCACTGCGTTCGAGGAAGGCTCAGGCGTCATTGGGGGTGAATTGCTGAACGCCCGAAACCTGGCCATTGGCCACCGTGTGCAGGACGCGACACTTGATGTTCGCAAAGGCGAAATCATCGGCCTTGCAGGCCTGCTGGGGTCAGGCCGCACGGAGACAGCCCGCGCCATTTTTGCCGCCGACAAAAAGTCTGGTGGCAGCATCGCTTTTGATTCCGCAGATGGCAACTTCAAGAGTCCTGCCGACGCCATTGCAGCGGGCATGGGCTATTGTTCTGAAGACCGGAAAACCCAAGGTATCGTGCCAGGGATGTCTGTTGCTGATAATTTGACGCTGGCCCTGATGCCTGCACTCGCAAGATCAGGCATGCTGGATGAAAAGAAACAGCGCCAGATTGTGGAACGCTTCATCCAGGACATTGGTATAAAATGCGCTGGCCCCGATCAGAAAATCAAGGAGCTGTCCGGCGGCAACCAGCAGAAAGTTCTCTTGGCACGCTGGCTTTGCATGAATCCCAAACTGCTGATTCTGGACGAACCTACACGTGGCATTGACGTTGGTGCCAAAGCCGAAATTCAAAATCTCATCCGCAAGCTCGCCGATGAGGGCCTTGGCGTGTTGATGATTTCATCTGAACTCGAAGAAATTGTCGAAGGTGCCGACCGGGTTTTTGTACTGCGGGATGGACGGACCGTGGAAGAATTCAATCATGGTGATGTTACCGAAGCAAAAGTGATGCATGCCATGGCCCACGGTACTGATCAGAGAAGCCAGGGAACAGAACAACGTGTTTGATCGCGCCCTGTTCTTTCAGCGCTATGGCGTAGCTCTGGCCGTTGTACTCCTGATCCTGTTTAACTTTGCGGTGACCCCCAACTTTGCCACCGCTCAGACTGTGGCGGTCAATCTGTCGCAAATCTGCACCATTGTGATTGTTGGCGTCGGCATGACGCTGGTGATTGCCACTGGCGGCATTGATCTTTCAGTGGGCTCGTTGATGGCCATTGCCGGTGCCCTGTCACCGATGTTTTTCACCGGGCAATTGCTGCCCATGCCCAATCTTTACATGGCTATTGCCGCAGGCATCTTTATTCCTATCCTCGTTGCGGGCATTTTTGGCCTGTTCAATGGGTGGCTAATTACCAGATTCAGCATTCAGCCCATCATTGCCACTCTGGTGTTGTTCATTGCAGGCCGGGGCATTGCCCAGGTGTCAACCAATGGCGATTTGCAGGTTTTCAAGGTCCCGGAATTTCAGGCAATTGCCATAGGCCGCGTTTTGGGTGTGCCGTTTCAGGTCTGGATCATGCTGGTGATTGTAGCAGCAGCGGCATTTGTATTGCGTCGTACAGTGTTTGGCAAACAGGTGCTGGCGGTTGGCGGCAATGAAGAGGCGGCCCGTCTTTCCGGTATTCCTGTGACCCGCATCAAGTTTCTGGTCTATTTCATCTGCGGCATGTGCAGCGGTGTGGCAGGCCTCATTGTCATCGCCATGAATTCTGCGGCTGACGCCAACCTGATTGGGCTTGGCATGGAGCTTGATGCCATTGCCGCAGTCGTTGTTGGCGGCACACTTTTGTCAGGTGGCCGGGCCACCATTGTAGGCACGCTGCTGGGGGCCTTGGTCATCCAACTTGTACGCTACACGTTGCTGGCAAATGGAGTTCCCGATCCAGCGGCACTGGTCGTCAAAGCTGGATTGATCGTGCTGGCGGTTTGGTTGCAGCGGCAGGAGCAGGCGTGATGAAGGGCTTTCGTATCTCCCCCAGCATGGCCGTGGTAGCCGTCCTCATTGTGCTCACGGCACTTGGTGCCTGGCGCTATGACGGCTTCATTGGTGCTTATAATGTTCAATCGGTGCTGCGGTACAATTCGATGTTCGCACTCGTTGCACTCGGCATGTGCTTTGTCATCATGACTGGAGGGATTGACCTTTCCGTTGGATCAGTGGCCGCTTTTGCCAGTGTCGTATCAGCCTATCTCAGCCCTTATGGTTTGCTGGCTGGTTTAATAGGTGGCCTTGTTGCGGGAATGCTGGCGGGTACCATCAACGCCCTGCTCATTACGCGCCTGAAGATCATGCCGTTCATCGCAACCCTTGCCACCATGCTGGCAGCATCGGGAACGGCGCTTTTGCTGGCCAACAACCAGTCTGTCTCCGTTTCCTATGACACAGCTTTCACGGCTTTGGGACAGGGTGACCTGCTCAGCTTCCTGCGACCTGAATGGGTTGATGGTGAAAACGCTGGCCTGCTGGGTGGTGCACTTGGGTTCATCCTCGGCTTTCCAACGCCGGCCTGGATGGCACTGGTGGCCTATATCGTGGGTGCTGTGGTCATCAACCACACGGCCTTCGGGCGCAGTGTGCTGGCGGTTGGCGGTGGCACCGAGGCCAGCCGGTTGATGGGCCTTTCTGTGGACAGGACAATATTCAGTGTTTATGTTATCTCCGGGGCCATGGCCGGGTTGGCGGGGGTCATCCTCGCCTCGCAATTTGGTGCAGGCCAACCGATCGAAGGCGTTGGCTGGGAACTTTTCGCCATTGCCTCGGTTGTGGTTGGCGGCACACTTCTCACAGGTGGCAATGGGTCGATCGGCGGTACACTGGCCGGTGCGCTGTTGCTCGGCATCATCTTCACTATTCTCAATTTCGAAAATGGTGTGGGATGGATTTCACTCTCTGCCTACTGGCAGTCGGTGGTGCGCGGGCTGTTCCTGTTCGTCGTGGTGGTGTTGCAGGCGAAACTTTCAAAACGTGTGCAAGCCCAAGCGTAAAGGAATTTGAAATGACAGACGTCACAACCCATGTCGACGCTTTGAAGCGTGACGGCATTACGGGCCTCAAAGCTGCTTTCACCAAAGAGTGGGTGGAAGCCATGCGCGATGACATGATGACCGCGTTCTGGAGCGCCATCCAGCGTCCTGGTGGGGCTGTTGGGCGGGGGCCACGGCGTTGGTATGTCGAAATCCACCCGCAGGACATGCGCGGCTTTGTTGATCTGGTAAATCACCCTTGGGTGACGGCCATGTGCAAAAACGTGCTGGGGCCGGATTACAAGATTGTCGAGATCGGTTTTGACGTGCCCTTCCAGGGGGCCATGTTCCAGCCCTGGCACCGCGATTTTCCGTCACCACCTGACACCTATGTGGACCACCGCATCACCTCGCTGGCTTTCAACCTCACCGGGGTCGATGTGACCCAAGACATGGGACCGTTCGAGGTTTCTCCTGGCACGCAATGGGAAGATGGGCGCGGCTGGAAACACGAAATGTTCCCGGAGAAAACCGAATGGCCGCGCTTTGCCGAAAAGGGTGTGAAGAAGTATCCGCAAATGGGTGACATTTCGTGCCGCTCGGCGTTGACAGTGCACCGGGGCACGGCACATCCTTCGCCGATTGCGCGCCCTGTGCTGGTACTGGGAGCTGATGCACCGGGTGCCGGACACGACAAGCTGCATGACCTGATGGTGACGCAGGATTACTATGATACTTTACCGGATGAGGTGCGATCGCATTTGGTCTGCCGTGTTGTCGAGAAGCTTATCCCTGTGACGCAGAAACACGACATCGAAGGCCTTGTGATGGGGACGACGGGTTAAAGCCGCTGATTGAAGGTATCACTTAAAATCCGCTTGTCGCAAGCAAGTACGGGTTCGAGTACCGCCGCCTGCACTAGATGTTGCTCTCGCGATCTTGCTGTTCATTAAGGTTAACGCTGACGTTCAAAGCCTATGGTTTTGTCGCAACCATCCTTAATCCGGTGCTGTCATATTGACCTCATGGACGAGGGCAAAAACCATAGGACTGAATCGTTGCAGCAACGGCCATTTGATGACCGGCAAAACCGCTGGATTCATGCCCTGGAAGCTGCGGGCCAAGGCATATGGGATCAGAGCCTGGTCAACGATGAACAATATTATTCGCCGCTCTGGTATCGCATCCGAGGCTACGAACCTGATGCTGATCTTGACAATTCCCTTGAGGGCTGGCTGCAGCGGGTGCACCCCGACGACCGCGACGATGTGCGCCAGACCATTGAGAAGCAGAACCTGACGCGCAGCGACAACAGTGTGTTTGAATACCGCGAACTGCATGCCGCAGGGCACTATGTGTGGATTCAAAGCCGTGGCCGCCCCGTGGAGTGGGATGCCAACGGCAATGCTACACGAACCCTCGGCACCGATACCGATATTACCAGGCAAAAGCAGCTGGAACTTGAAGTGGCCATGGAACGCCAGCGTCTGCAGGTCATGCTGGGTTCGATTGCCGATGCGGTGATTGCCACAGACAAGTCGGGGGTCATCACCTATGTCAATCCCAGCGCCAGCATGCTGGCGCTGCGCACCGAGATCGATTGCCTCGGAAATCACCTCGACAAGGTTTTTCCATTGTTGAGTGACGAACTCTTGCCCATATGCCCTTTGCAAAAGTGGCAGCACGGCCAGACACGGTGGGAGAACAAGAGCCTGATCTTACGCGTCTATCGCAGCATCAACAAGAATGTCCGCTGTGTGGTGTCAGCACTTGAAACCCAGGGTGATTCGGAGGGTTTCATTGTGGTGCTGGAAGATGTCAGCTTGAGCAGGCAGCTTGAACGGCGCTTGGCCTATCTTGCGAACCACGATACCCTGACACGCCTGCCGAACCGCCACGCCTTTGAAATGTCGATGGAACAGGTCTTGGCGGAAGCGAGAGACAACGACACCTGCTACTCACTCTGTGCGGTCGATCTCGACCGTTTCAAGAAGATCAACGACACATTGGGCCACGCCGCAGGCGACCACGCCTTGCAACAGGTTGTGGTGGTGATGAACCTCTGGAAGCAACCCTGTGACTACATCGCGAGGATCGGCGGTGATGAGTTCATCATCGTCATGCGAGAGTCAACAGCCCATGACGCGGAGCAGCGCATGCTGGAGTTGGAGCAGGCTGTGGATAACATGAACGGTGTATTTGAAGGGCAGCCGTTTGAACTGGGTTTGAGCTTCGGTATTGCGCAGATCAGGGGTGCCGGCCATGACACCGATCAGGTGTTGCGCCTGGCTGACAGCCGTTGCTATGCGCACAAGGGCCGTGTGCGCCATTATGGGCGTGAACGCCGCACGGATGTTGCCTGACGTATGACTTGCGGTCCAATGACCGCTTGCGCATATACGTTGCATGACAAAACCCTATGACGGCCCGATCTCCGACCACTACGACGGCACACGATTTTTTGTGCCAGGACACAACGGCGACAAGACGCAGCTTGATCTGCTGAAATGGAGTTTCGGCGGCGGGCGGGCCCGCTGGCCGAAACGCTTTGACAGTCCGCATGGTCACAAGCCGCCCCAGCGTATTGCAGGCATCCGTTCAACCCTGATCGGCCATGCCAGTTTTCTGTTGCAGATTGCAGGTCTCAATCTGTTGATTGATCCGGTGTTGGGCGACCGCGCCAGTCCCGTGACGTTCGCAGGGCCACGACGCGTTAATGCGCCGGGTGTGGCGTTTGAAGATTTGCCTCCGATTGATGCGATTTTGCTGACGCATAATCATTATGATCATCTCGATATAAAAAGCTTGTGGCGTGTTGCCGAGCGGTTCAAACCGCAGTTCGTGGCACCGCTTGGTGTTGATTGCAATCTGGCGCAAGGTGGCAAGTTACCGGGTTCCATGATCACGCTGGACTGGGGACAGCAGACATCGTTCGGAGATTTTTCTGTGCATGCTGTTCCAACCTATCACTGGTCGGCGCGGGGCTTCGGGGATCGACGCAAAACGCTATGGTGTTCCTATGTGCTAACATCGCCTGTGGGGAAAGTGTATCATATTGGTGATACGGGCTATGGGGCGGGTGAATTTTCAAAACAGGTGGCACGCAATTTTGGTCGCATTGATCTTGCCCATATTCCGATAGGTGCCTATGAACCGCGCTGGTTCATGAAGGATTTTCACGTGAACCCGGCTGAGGCTGTACAGATTTTTCAGGACTGTGGGGCAGCACAAGCGATTGGTCACCACTGGGGTACATTTCAGTTGACCAACGAAGGCCACGACCAGCCGCAAAAAGATTTGGACGTGGCGCTTGCTGCAACAGATATTGCTGCGGAGCGATTTCAGGCCTTCAGGCCGGGGCAGGTGTTGGAAGTTTAGAGTTAGAGCATCGGACGGTTTTGTAGATTCGAGGAGGGATTCACATTCGGCTTGAAATGTGATTCATTTGGGCATGGAGGTTATTTGCCATGACCAATCCTATGCCCAGAGCTATTCGTGAGCGGTGTGTGCGTTTTGTCGAGGCTGGACATTCGTGCCATGCGACGGCTCGAAAGTTTGAAGTCTCCCCCTCGTTCGTGATCAAATTGATGAGATTGCAGCGAGAGGCGGGTAGCATTGATCCACGCCCGCGTCGTGCCGAGCCTCGGGCAAGCTGATCACCATCGGTGCTGCCGCACGGCTGGGCGTTTAGGATGAAACAGTATTGACGCGTTCCTCGGCTATGGAAGCGGAATGCAAAAGTGTTTCCGTTGTTTTGATGAGCGGCAAAATGATCGGACTCATCGCACTGCGTGATGAACCACGCCAGGATGCGATTAAAGGCGTCAAAGCCATGCAGGCCCTTGGTCTTCAGACAATCGTGCTGACAGGTCACACCCGTGCCAATGCCGAAGCTGTTGGCAAAATACTCGGCATGAAGGTGATGGCAGAATTGCTGCCGGAGGACAAACTCGCAGTCATCAGGCAGCGTGCTCTGGACGGCGGCATTGCCAAAGTGGGTGATGGCATCAACGATGCGCCAGCTCCTGCTGCGGCAACCGTTGGCATTGCCATGGGATCAGGCACCGACGTCGCCTTTGAAGCCGCCGATGCAGCTGTGATGAACAACCGTGTGTCTGACGTTGCAGCATTGGTCAAACTCTCGCGCAGCACCATGTCCGACATCCGGCAAAACGTCACAATCGCTCTTGGCCTGAAAGCCGTATTTCTTGTGACAACCGTGCTGGGGATGACTGGGCTTTGGATTGCCATTTTCGCGGATACAGGCGCAACAGTGCTGGTGACGATGAATGCGCTTCGGCTGTTGAATGCCAAATGAAGCACAAGGGAATTAAGTCATGCGTCGGATGATAAGGTCCCGGCAGTTCAGATTGTTATTGCGCCGCTAAAAATTATGACTAACATAAGTCTACCGTGCCTAAATTTTGTCTTAAAACTTACTGATCTCGCCAGACGAGGCATTCAATGCGGATGTGGCCATGGCGGACAATGTTAATTGGCGCAGCACTGCTGGCGGCAGCTGCTTTGCCATTGGCGGCGGAGAAGAGCATGGACGATGACATTGAGCTGCTGGGAGAAGTGATGGGGCTGGGTGCGCCGTGTGTACAGTTCCGCGTTGACTCGGGTGAAACAATCAGTCTGCAGGGCGCATCGCCGCAGGAATTTCAAAAGGGCATGAAACTCAGATTGTCTGGCCAATGGCTCAGGATATCAAACTGCATGCAGGGCCGCGCCTTCCGCGTGGTTAAACATTCAATGCTTTAAGAGTGGGGGCATCACTTAACGCGCATAGCGCACATTAGGGAGCGTCTATCATGAACCCCAACGATCCACTTTACCCCAGCCAATGGCATTTCAGCCTTATGGGCAATATCCAGAAAATCTGGGACGAATTCAGCGGCGCGGGCGTCAATGTCGGCGTCTATGACACGGGCATTGACTACAATCACCCCGATTTGACCGACAATTACAATTCATCCCTGCATGTGCTGGACGATCTCGGCAATATTCTTGACCCGTTCCCAATCGGCAATGGTGCCCATGGTACGGCCTGCGCCGGGCTGATCGGCGCGGCAGCCAATAACGGCATTGGCGGCACGGGCGTCGCCTCGGGCGTGGAATTGACTGGCGTCAATATTTTCGGCGGCGGCTTTGGAGATGTCAACGGCGTAACAGCGAACTTTCTGTTCATCGTCCATCAGGCGGCGACCAACTTTGATATTTCCTCCAACAGCTGGGGCGCAACTCCGCTCTTCTTTAACGGTCTTGCCGATGGCGGCTTCGCCGACCAGCTGGAAGATGAATATGCTTTCTTGTCGGCAAGCGGCCGCAACGGACTGGGCACGGTTATCACCCAGGCGGCAGGCAACGACACGCTCGACGCCAACGGCGACGGCACCAACGCCTCGCGCTACACCATCACCGTCGCCGCGACGGAGCAGACAGGCATTATCGCATCCTATTCCAATTTCGGCGCCAGCATTCTTGTAGCCGCGCCGGCGGCTGCAGTCACCACAGACATATCCGGCGCGCCGGGCTATGACCCCGGCGACTATACAACATCATTCAACGGCACCTCTGCGGCAACGCCCGTCGTTTCGGGCGTTATCGCCCTGATGCTTGAGGCCAATCCCGGCCTCGGTTGGCGCGACGTGCAGAACATTCTCGCCAACTCCGCCTCCCATACCGGCTCGGCCTTCGGCGGGCCTCAGGATGTGGCCGAGCACGGCCAATGGGGCTTCAACAGCGCCTCGGGTTGGAACGGCGGCGGCTTGCACAGCCAGATCGATTATGGCTACGGCATGGTCAATGCCTATAATGCCGTGCGCATGGCGGAGGTCTGGGGCCTGTTTGGCGCAGCACAGACCAGCGCCAATGAGGTCAGCGTCACCTCCAATCTGAATAATCTGAGCGGCCTTGCCGTGCCGGACAACGACCCGCTCGGCGGCGTTAATTTCAACCTGACGGTTGGCCCCGATATCGAGATCGATCATGTGCAACTGGCGATGAATTTCTCCCACACTTTTGTCGGCAACCTCAAGGTCACGCTGACTTCAGCCGCAGGCACTACAATCATTGCGCAGTTGAACACGAACATAGGCACCAATTTCAACGGTGAATGGCGCTTTGGCATCGACTCGCTTCGCGGCGAACTGTCGGCGGGTACTTGGACGGTCAATGTCGCGGATGTGGCGCTGGGCGATGTCGGCGTGCTCAACACCGCCCAGCTTAACGTCTTCGGCTCAGCGCTTTCTGCCGATGATGTGCATCACATTACCGATGAATATCTGGCGATGGTGGCGCTGGACGCGGGGCGCGGCACGATAGTGGATGGCAATGGCGGCACAGACTGGCTGGATATGTCCACCATCGCAGGCAATGTCATTCTCAACCTGGCGAACGGCTCGTCCTTCAGCGTCAATGGCGTCAACTGGGGCGCGCTCGGCGCGGCGGCTGACATAGAAAATGCCGTAACCGGCGACGGCAACGACATGATCACCGGAAACTCTAACGCCAACATCATCCACGGCATGCGCGGCAATGACACCATCGACGGCGGCGGCGGCGTGGACACGATGACGGGCGGACTTGGCAATGACATCTACTTCGTCGATAATGCCTTGGACTTCGTGATCGAAAAAGCCGAAGGCGGCAAAGCAGATCGGGTTCAGACGTCCGTCAACTATGCGCTTGCGGTAGACCAGCAGATCGAATTGCTCTCGACCACCAACAGTGCTGGCTTAGCGGCAATTAGCCTTACAGGCAACAATCTGGCCAATAGAATACTTGGCAACAATGGCATCAACATCATCAATGGCGGTGGTGGGATAGATCACATGACAGGGTTGACCGGCAATGATCTCTACTACGTCGACAATATTTTGGATCTGGTCATCGAGAGCATAAATGGCGGCACGCTGGACAGGGTGCTGACGTCTGTTAGCTACACGCTGGGCGCCAACCAACAGATTGAACTGTTCTCGACGACCAACAGTACCAGCACCGGGGCGATAAATCTCATCGGCAACAATTTGGCCAACACTATTCTTGGCAACAATGGCGACAACTTCCTGAACGGCAGTGGTGGTGCTGATCGCATGACGGGACTCAACGGCAACGATCAATACTTTGTCGACAATGCCTTAGATGTGGTCGTTGAAAGTGTGAACGGCGGAACGGCAGACCGGGTCTTTACGTCTGTAGACTACACGCTGGGCGTTAATCAGCAGATTGAAATTTTTTCCACGCTTAACAGTGCCGGCACCGGGGCCATCAATCTCATCGGCAACAATCTGGCCAATTCAATCGCGGGCAACAACGGCATCAACATCATCAACGGTGGTGGCGGCGTTGACCGCTTGAACGGCCTCCTCGGCAATGATCTTTATTATGTCGATAATGCCTTGGATGTAGTCATTGAGTCAGCGGGCGGCGGCACATTGGACCAGGTGCTGACAACAGTAGATTACACGCTGGGTCTCAACCAGCAGATCGAATTGTTTTCGACCACCGATAGCCTTGGTGTTGGGGCAATGAATCTCACGGGCAATAATCTGTCCAATAACATGCAAGGCAACAACGGCGTCAACGTCATCAACGGCGGCTTGGCCAATGACTTCCTGACGGGCGGCTTGGGTGCTGACCAATTTGTCTTCAACACGGCGATCACAGGCGGCGGCAATCTGGATACGATTGCTGACTTTGTCCATGGCATTGATGACTTCCAGCTGTCACAGGCCATTTTCGCAAATATAGGCGTGACGCTTGACCTGAATGAACTGAAACAAGGCATAGCTGCTGCAACTGGCACCGAACACATCATCTACGACGGCGTCACGGGAAACCTATTCTTTGATGTCGATGGATTTGGCGCAACAGCACAAGTCCAGTTTGCCAAGGTCACGGCGGGAATTGTGCTCAATACCGGCGATTTCATCATGGTGTGAGCGAAGCGACGTTTCGATGCCAAAGGTTTTTCCGTGTCCAGCTTTTTCATCACCGACCCGGTGTCTAGAACATGATCGATTTAAGCTGACTCGTAACCTGGATCGGTTATGTAGTTCTGACATTCTTGCTTTGATATCTCCGGCAGGATTTTGGCTATGGTGATTTCGGCCTCCAGGGCGGTTCGTCCCGTCATGCGGCGCATTTGGAGCTTGAGCTTTGAGAAAACCTGTTCGATGGGATTGAGGTCTGGACTGTAGGGCGGCAGAAACAGGAGTTTTGTCCCGGCGCCTCGAATTGCGGTCCTGATCGCATTGCTTTTATGGCTGCAGAGATTGTCCATGATGACAATGTCACCTTCTTTGACCTCTTGGGCGGCAAAGACGTGGTGCAAGCCATGTTGACAGACATCGCATCACCCGCTGTTGCCGATGGCAACAAGGACGAAACCGCAAGTCTGACGGAGATTGATCATTATTTACAACCGGCATCCCGGCGAAAGGCCGGGATCCCGCCAGCCACAGGTACGACTCGCACAAAGCTGGGTCCCGACCTTCGCCGAGATGACGATTTTGAGTTTATCCCGTCGTAAACCCTTGAGAGTCTAAGGGCAGCGTTTGGACCAGGTTCCAAGTTCGCGCTTTTTCAAGATCGGGAAGTAGCCGATGATCTTGGCGTCGTTGCAAAACGCCTTGAAGTTGATTTTGCTGTCGGTGTACTCAACCGCAATCACGGCTTTGCTTGCACCCAGCATCGGCTTGAACTGATTGCACCAGCGTTGAGCGAAACAGTCTTCCAAGAGTGCCCAGTCATAATGCTGAAGCAAGTCCGGCAAAAGGTCAGGCACATTCTTGAGGCCGATGGACAGGCCGCGCTTGTGGGCTTCGGCAGCAAGCCAGATATTGTAGTCAATCTGTTGTTGCCTTGCGATCTTGAAGCCAGTGTCTTGTTCATGCAGGTTGATGTTATCCGGCTCGACGCCCCAGAAACCCTTCTGCTTGCAAAGATCAAGACGAGCGGTGATGATCTCTGCGATTGCTTTCTGATTTGCAATGTCCAGCCATTTTTCTCCCGGCCACCCATCGTAGTCCTTGCCGATGCTGGTTGCTGCAAACCTGTCCTTGTCGGGGCGCCAGTTTTCCCAGGCGCCGACGTTGATATAGCAAACCGTCTTCTTGCCAGCCGCGTTGAGTTTTGAAATGATTGCAGCGTCGGCATCGAAGAGATCGAGATCAACGACATCCACTGATGGGACGCCTTTCAGCCTCTCTGACAGCACCCAGTCGAAGGATGCGCCCGGTTGTAAGGTGAAATCCTCGGCACAGGCGACATTTGACCCGACGCAGATTGCAAGACCCGCAATAAACACAGGCGTGATGTTCATTTCGCTACTCCACCCATCAAATGTGGCGCAGTTACGATCTGGCATGATGCGGCTCAAGGAATTGGAAGCGATCGAAACGAACGCCGACACGGTCCAGACGCGGAAGTAGGACTCGTGGCCCCTCATCTGCCCTTCGGGCACCTTCTCCCGCCGAAAGAGGCGGAAGAAGGTGGCCGACAGGCCGGATGAGGGGAGCCACGGATGCTCCTTGAGATTAACTCCGGCTGACGCGGGAGAGAAAGTAAGATCCCAGCATGCGGGTTGCCGTGCGCAGCTCTTCCGAAGGCATGGCCGCTTGATAGCGTCTGAGAATTTTATCCATCACATCGCCCAAGGGTCCTGTGGCCGTGATGGTGGACAGAACAGCGAGGGACGAACGCGGAATGAAATAGGCCTTGGTGCCGTCCTGCTGGCGTAACAGCCCTTCGAGACGCAACCAGTCCTCGGACTTGCCTGTAAGCTTGCCTGCTTCAACGTCGTCCATGCCCGTCGTGATTTTCAACATGGTGCCACGGTCAAACAAGGCCGATGCAACGGGTGTCTTGGAATAAAGATTGCCAAGGATCAGCACCAAGATCTCGAAAAAACGTTCGCGCATGGTGGTATCTTCACGCGCTGCTTCGCCCGGCGGATCGGCCAGGGCTAGCAACGCGTTCTGAGCGAGAACTTCCAAATCAACAGCAGACATCAAGACAACTCCAATCGCATGCGGTGTCTGCTCCATGACCCGTCGCAATTCTGTTAAAATCGGCAACTGTCGGCAAAAACATGTTTAACGAATTTTTTCAGTCTTCTTTGCCGTCTTGCGGTTTCTCAGAACATGCTTGTGTTCCGCATCATAAAGTGCGGAGTTTCTGAACGACGTGTGGCCAAACACATGCCCCACCAGCACCAGGGCTGTGCGTGTCAATTTCGCCGCCCGCACTTTTTGGGCAATGTCATTGAGAGTGCCGTGAATGAATTGTTCATCGGGCCAGGTTACCCGGTAAGCCACCACCACCGGACAGTCCGCGCCATAGTGGGGAGACAGCGCGCGTTCGATGTGGGCGAGGTTGCGAATGGACAGATGGATGGCGAGGGTGGCTTTCGATGCGCCAAGCTTTTCCAGGGCTTCACCCACCGGCATGGCTGAAGCTTTCATGCTAGTGCGGGTGACGATCACGGATTGCGACACTTCTGGCAGCGTGAGTTCGGCCTTGAGTGCCGCAGCCGCCGCTGCAAAGGCGGGCACACCGGGCGTTACGTCATAGGGAATGTCGAGGGCATCAAGCCGTCGCATCTGTTCAGCGGTCGCTCCGAAAATCGATGGATCGCCGGAATGCACCCGCGCCACGTCATGGCCCTTGGCGTGGGCATCCTTGATTTCGGCGATGATCTCATCAAGGTGCAGAGGTGCTGTATCAACAACCCGAGCACCTTGCGGAGCCGCCTTCACAATCTCCTCTGGCACCAGGGAACCTGCGTAGAGGCAAACCGGGCATTTTTGGATGAGCTTCAAACCACGAACGGTAATGAGGTCGGCGGCCCCTGGGCCTGCGCCGATGAAATGGACGGTCATGTTGCGTCCATCTTCCTGGCGTAACCACGCGGTGTATAGGCGGAAAGTCGGCCATCGCCGCGTTTGAAAGTTTTCGACTGCGAAGAACCAACCATGACCATTGTCAACATGTCCACATCCTCCGGCTTGAAATCCTCAAACCTCAGTATACGGACGGTTTCCCCTGGTCGCCCCAGATTGGTTGCCAGCAGCACGGGCGTGTCGGCACTGCGGTGCGGTTTCAGGATTTCGAAGGCCTTTACGATCTGGTCTGTACGTTTAAGGGAGCGAGGGTTGTAAAAAGAAACGATAAAGTCACCCTGCGCCGCCGCTGTGACCCGCTGTTCAATCGTTTCCCATGGCGTCAACAAATCTGACAAGGATATGCAGCAGAAGTCATGTCCGATCAATGCACCGGCCCGCGCGGATGCCATTTGAAAAGCCGAAATACC
>JANNNG010000024.1:0-1533 GCA_031398425.1 Hyphomicrobiales bacterium
TATGACGCCCGCAATCCCGGTGCCTTGAAAAAACTTGCATCCGCAGGGGCCAAATTCGCACCCTATCCCCAGGACGTGATGGAAGCCTGCTTCAATGCCGCAAAGGAAACCTACACGGAAATCAGCGGCACCAACGCCGCCTTCAAGAAAGTGCACGACGCCATGATGGCCTTCCGCTCCGACGCCTATCTCTGGGCCCAGTTCTCGGAATACCAGTTCGACACCTTCATGATGAACCAGCAGCGCAAGAAGATGCTGTAGGCGCTCCCAACCGTCATTCCAAACGCGAAGTGATTTCGAACCCCGCTTCTATGTAAAACGAATTTGAGGAACATTTTGTCAGACAAATAGTTGTAAGCGTTCAACCACAAGGTAAATCGAATGCCAAAAAACCTGATCTGTCTCTGGTACGACAGGGATGCCGAAGCGGCTGCAAAATTCTATGCCGCAACCTTCCCGGACAGCAGCGTGGGCGAGGTCCACCTCGCACCATCGGATTTTCCATCGGGCAAGCAGGGCGATCCGCTGGTTGTGCATTTCACCGTGATGGGCATTCCCTGCATCGGACTGAACGGCGGTCCGGCGGTCAAGCACAACATCGCCTTCTCGTTTCAGGTCGCCACATCAACCCAGGAAGAAACTGACCGCTACTGGAACGCCATTGTGTCGAACGGTGGCAGGGAAAGCGAATGCGGCTGGTGTCAGGACAAGTGGGGCCTGTCCTGGCAGATCACGCCATCCGTGTTGACCGATGCCATGGCGGCGGGCGGCGATGTGGCCAAACGCGCCTTTGAAGCCATGTTGACAATGAAAAAAATCGACATCGCCCGCATCGAAGAAGCAATCCGCATCATGACTTGACGTGAACAGTCCTATTCAATCTTCGGCACCGTGTTCAATCCCAAGTCAGGTGCCCCCAGCGGATCAAGCCCGCTGCCGCCATCGGGCACAATGATCTGGATATTCGGATCAACCACGATATCCTTGTCGAGGAAGAAGGTCACCAGTTCTGGAAATGCAATCAGCAGCCCCACCAGCATAAGCTGCAACACCACCCAGGGAATCGCCCCCCAATAGATGTCACTGCTCTTGACCGTGGGCGGCGCAATGCTTCGCAGATAAAACAGGGCAAAGCCAAACGGCGGATGCATGAAGCTTGTCTGCATGTTGGCACCCAGAAGAACGCCAAACCAGATGAGATTGATGCCCAGGGCTTCCGCTGCGGGTGCCAGCAGCGGCACAAGAATGAAGGCGATTTCAAAGAAGTCGAGAAAGAAGGCAATGATGAAAACGAATGCATTGACGACAATCAGAAAACCCACCTGCCCACCGGGCAGCGACACCAGGAAGCCCTCGATCCATTCCTTGCCGCCCACGCCCTGAAACACCAGACTGAACACTCTGGCACCGATGAGGATCATCACAACCATGGCGGTGATGCGCATGGTGGTGCCCATGCCAGACCACGTCATCTCCCAGGTCAGCCTGCCATTGAGCCAGGCCAGCAGAAATGCGCCGAGCACACCCATGGCG
>JANNNG010000206.1:0-3425 GCA_031398425.1 Hyphomicrobiales bacterium
GATTTCGATCATCTGCGCCGCATAGTTCCATTCATAAACCGCCGACGAAACATCAAGCCCTTCATAACACTGCAACCGAATGAGCTTCCGTCCCAGGCCCTCTGCCAGAACCTTGGCAATCTCAGTCTTGCCAACGCCAGCCTCGCCCTCAAGAAACAAGGGCCGTCCCATCTTGAGTGCGAGGAAGACGACGGTCGCAAGATCACGCCCGGCAACATAGCCGGATGACTTGAGAAGCTCGAGTGTGTCATCAATCGATTTGGGAATGTTCACGAGCGGCCACGCTTGGTTACCGGTTCAAAAGATATCTTGAGCTTGGTCCCTGTCGCGGCAGCAAGTTTGTAAAGAGTGCGGGTGGATGGGTGGGCCTTTCCGCTTTCCAGACGCGCTATTGCGGACTGCGTTGTTTTCATTTTGCGTGCAAGCTGCGCTTGCGACAAACCTGATTTTGCTCGAGCCTCCATGACGGCAAAGATCACCAGAAACTCTTCTTCAAGATCGTCATACGCCTTTAAGAAAGCCGGGTCTTTCATCCATTTTTTTTCGAGATCAACCAGCCTTGTCATGTCCGTAGAGTCCTCAGTCTTTGCAGCACCAAGTCAATTTCGCGCTGCGGTGTCTTTTGCGTTTTCTTCACGAAAGCACGGAGTAGAATAACCCTCTCCGCTAGCGCTGTGACATAGAATACGCGTGCAATTCCATCCCGGCCCATCAGCCTCAGTTCCCAAAGCCTGTTGCCCATGTATTTCGAATTCTTGGGTGGCAAGGCAGCTGGGCCGTAAGCTTCAATTCCTTCGCGGTATTTCCGTAACTTTGCCCGAATGTCCGCAGGCAAGGCTTCGATTTCGCTATCGACCGGCTTTCCCCATGTTTCAACGATCCAAGCCATATCACATTTCTGCTATACCAGGTTTGCACAATCAGTCAAGAAATAGCCCGCGAGAAATATTCCCGCGGGCCGAAGAAAATTATCGTGCAAAATTACTTCGCCGCAGCCACAGCCCGCCGCGCCATCACCCCGATTAAGTGCGCCCGATATTCAGCCGAAGCATGCATATCCGCATTCAATCCCTTCGGCTTGGTCTTGATCCCTGCAACTGCGTCCTCCTTGAAGCTCTTGTCCAAAGCAACTTCCATCTCGGAATGACGAAACACGCCGGGGCCCGCTCCTGTCACGGCAACACGTGTCCCACCCTTGGCATCCTGCGCCACGTAGACGCCAACCATGGCATAGAGCGAGGCCGGGTTGGGGAACTTGGCATAGCCTGACTTCTTTGGGATCGGAAACTCGATTGCCGTGATCACTTCGGACGGGTTCAGCGCGGTAGAAAACATACCTGTGAAGAACTTGTCAGCCGGAATTTTCCGCGCATCCGTGTGGATGATGGCACCCAGTGCAAGGCATGCCGACGGATAATCCGCTGCCGGGTCATTGTTGGCCACAGACCCACCAATGGTGCCCTTGTGCCGCACATGCGGGTCGCCGATGCCGCCGGCCAGCGCCGAGAGGCCTGGAATGGCTTTTTTCAAGCCCTTGTCCGCGGCCACGTCGGCATGGGTTGTTGTGCCGCCAATGACCACCGATTTCGCCGTCACTTTCACACCGGAGTTTTTCAATCCCGTGAGATCAATGATGTCGGTCGGTGAAGCCAGTCCCTGCTTCATGGTGGGCACGAGGGTGTGCCCGCCAGACAGGAATTTGCCGTCCTTGGCTTTCTTCATCAGTTTGACCGCATCCGCAACCTTGGCGGGACGATGATAGGCAAAATTTTCCATGATGTATCCCGTCCTTATTCTGCTGCTTTAAGAAGGCCCTGTGCCGCTGCCCACACCACTTGCGGCGTTGCGGGCATCGCGATTTCCTTGATGCCCAATGCGTCGGTGATGGCGTTGATCACGGCCGGTGGTGAGCCGATGGCCCCCGCCTCTCCGCACCCTTTCATACCCAGTGGATTGGTGGGGCATGGCGTACAGGTGAAACCGAGGTTGAAGCTTGGCACATCATCAGCCCGTGGCATCTGGTAGTCCATATAGGACCCCGTCAACAACTGGCCTGACTCGTCATCATAGACGCAGCCTTCAAACAGCGCCTGACCAATGCCCTGCACGATACCACCATGCACCTGACCTTCAACGATCATCGGATTGATGAGATTACCGAAGTCGTCCACTGCCGTGTAGTTGGCGACCGTGGTAACGCCTGTGTCGGGGTCGATTTCTACTTCGCAGATATGCACACCAGCGGGGAATACGAAATTCGCCGGGTCATGAAAGGCGCTTTCCTTCAAGCCGGGTTCAATTTCATTGGCGTTGAACTTATGGGCCACATAGGCCGAAAGAGCCACTTCACCGAAGGCCATCTTCTTGTCGGTGCCTTTCACGGTGAAGGTGCCACCTTTGAATTCCACGTCATCCACTGACGCTTCCATCACAGCGGCAGCCACCTTCTTGGCCTTGGCTTCGATCTTGTCCAGGGCCTTTGCAATGGCGTGTTGTCCGACGGCACCCGAACGGGAACCATAGGTACCCATGCCGAACTGCACCTTGTCGGTATCGCCGTGCACAACAGACACGTTGTTGATGTCGATGCCCAAACGGTCAGAGACCTGTTGAGCAAACGTCGTTTCATGGCCCTGGCCATGGCTGTGGGCACCCGTGAGGATTTCCACCGAACCCACCGGGTTCACGCGGATTTCCGCCGACTCCCAAAGGCCAACACCGGCTCCCAGTGAACCAACAGCAGCCGACGGTGCAATGCCGCAAGCTTCGATGTAGGCGGAATAGCCCAAGCCCCGATAGAGACCTTTCTTGGCCGAGGCGGCCTTGCGTTCAGCAAAGCCCTTCACATCGGCCATCTGCTGGGCCTTGGCCATGGAGGCTTCATAGTCACCCGCGTCATAGCACATGATCACGGGTGTCTGATGCGGGAACTGGGTGATGAAGTTTTTCCGGCGGAATTCCGCAGGGTCCATCTTCAATTCACGCGCGGCAGTTTCAACAAGTCGCTCGACGACATATGTCGCCTCAGGCCGCCCAGCGCCGCGATAGGCGTCAACCGGTGCGGTGTTGGTATAGACCGCATCCACTTCCGCGTAGATATTGGGAATATTATATTGCCCCGACAACAGCGTGGCATAGAGATAAGTGGGCACAGCTGCGGAGAACGTTGAGAGATAGGCCCCCATCGATGCATAGGTGTGAACACGCAGACCCGTGATCTTGCCTGAAGCATCCGTTGCCAGTTCAGCTTTCGTCACATGATCGCGGCCATGGGCATCGGACAGGAAGGCTTCCGTGCGTTCACAGGTCCACTTCACCGGACGACCGCCCACGCGTTTTGAGGCCCAGAGGCAGACAACTTCTTCGGCATAGATGAAGATCTTGGAACCAAAACCGCCACCCACGTCAGGTGCGATGACACGCAG
>JANNNG010000245.1:0-7098 GCA_031398425.1 Hyphomicrobiales bacterium
GACCGCCTGTGATGTCGCGGGTCTTGGCACTTTCCAGCGGGTTACGGGCCAGCACGTCACCGGCACCGATCTTGGAGCCTGGATCAACCGAGAGAACCGCGTCCACCGACAACAGGTAACGCGCTTCGCCGCCACGGGGCAGCTTCAGCACGTCGCCATTCTTGTCCTTGATCACGATCGCAGGCTTCAGGCCTGTGCCGCGCTGGTTGGTGCGCCAGTCAATGATCACACGGTTGGTGATGCCGGTGGCTTCGTCGATGATTTCGTTGACCGAGATACCGTCAACCACATCTTCGAAGGCAACCACACCATCGACTTCCGCAAGTACGGGACGGGTATAGGGGTCCCATTCCGCGATGCGCATGCCGCGCTTCACAGAGTCGCCATTGTCGACCAACAGCTTTGAGCCGTAGCCGACCTTGTGGGTGGCACGTTCGTTACCCTTGGCGTCCTTAATGACCATGGTGACGGTGCGGCCCATGACGACGAGCTTGCCGCTGGTATCCTTGGCCAGGAGACGGTTCTTGATTTCGACAGTGCCCTCGACGTTGGCTTCAACGTATGAATCGTCCATCACCTGTGCCGCACCGCCGATGTGGAAAGTGCGCATGGTAAGCTGTGTGCCTGGTTCGCCGATGGACTGTGCGGCGATGACGCCCACAGCTTCACCCATGTTGACGGGTGTACCGCGAGCAAGGTCACGGCCATAGCAGGTGGCACAGACGCCGAACTTGGTTTCGCAGGTCAGCACCGAACGGATCTTGATTTCCTGGATGCCCGCCTTTTCTATTTGCTCGACATGGTGTTCCAGAATTTCATTGCCCGCAGCGAGGATCAGCTCACCGGAGCCCAGGTCCACAAGGTCCTGTGCCGTGGTACGACCGAGAACGCGTGTTCCCAGCGACACGATGACTTCACCGGCGTCGATGATGGGGCGCGTGGTGATGAAGTGTTGCGAGCCGCAATCCTCTTCCGAGATGATGGCGTCTTGCGCAACGTCCACCAAGCGCCGGGTGAGGTAGCCGGAGTTCGCCGTCTTCAATGCCGTATCCGCGAGACCCTTGCGGGCGCCGTGGGTGGAGTTGAAGTATTCGAGAACCGACAGACCTTCCTTGAAGTTGGAAATGATTGGCGTTTCGATGATCTCGCCCGAAGGCTTGGCCATCAGACCGCGCATACCCGCAAGCTGCTTCATCTGCGCTGGCGAACCACGCGCACCTGAATGGCTCATCATATAGATGGAGTTGATCGGCAACTGGCGCTTGGTTTCCGGGTTGAACTTGACGGAGGAAATCTCCTTCATCATTTCTTCGGCCACCTTATCCGAGCATTTGGCCCAGGCATCCACGACCTTGTTGTACTTTTCGCCCTGGGTGATCAGGCCGTCGATATATTGCTGCTCATATTCCTTTGCGGCTTCACGCGTCTGGGCCACCAGCTTTACCTTGGTTGGCGGGATGACCATGTCATCCTTGCCGAAGGAAATGCCGGCCTTGAACGCATTCAAGAAGCCAAGCGACATGATGCGATCGGCAAAAATGACCGCTTCTTTCTGACCACAATGGCGATACACCGAGTCGATCATCTTGGAGATGTCACGCTTGGTCATCAACTTGTTGCACAGGTCGTAAGTGATATTCATGGCCAGTGGCAGAAGTTCGCCAATGCGCATGCGGCCTGGCGTTGTTTCGATGATGCGATTGCGCACCATGCCGTCGGCAGCCGTGTCCTTGATGCGGCACTTGATCTTGGCATGCAGGGTCACAACACCTGCGGCAAGCGCATGTTCGATTTCTTGCAGGTTGCCGAACACCTTGCCCTGGCCTGGCTCATTCTCTGCCATGATGGAAAGGTAGTAGAGACCGAGCACAATGTCCTGCGACGGCACAATGATCGGCTGACCGTTGGCGGGATGCAACACGTTGTTGGTGGACATCATGAGCACGCGGGCTTCCAGCTGGGCTTCGAGCGACAATGGAACGTGAACTGCCATCTGGTCACCGTCGAAGTCAGCGTTGAAAGCCGTGCAAACGAGCGGGTGGAGCTGGATTGCTTTGCCTTCGATCAACACGGGCTCAAACGCCTGGATGCCCAAGCGATGAAGTGTTGGCGCACGGTTCAGCATGATCGGATGTTCGCGGATCACCTCATCAAGGATATCCCAGACTTCGGGCTTTTCTTTTTCCACAAGCTTCTTCGCCTGCTTCACAGTTGTCGAGAGACCCTTGGCTTCAAGACGCGAATAGATAAAGGGCTTGAACAGCTCGAGCGCCATCTTCTTGGGCAAGCCGCACTGGTGCAGCTTCATTTCCGGACCAACCACGATGACGGAACGACCAGAATAGTCGACGCGCTTGCCGAGAAGGTTCTGACGGAAGCGACCCTGCTTGCCTTTCAGCATATCGGAGAGCGACTTCAACGGACGCTTGTTGGCACCAGTGATGACGCGGCCACGACGGCCATTGTCAAACAAGGCGTCAACCGACTCTTGCAACATGCGCTTTTCGTTGCGCACGATGATGTCTGGCGCCTTCAACTCAATGAGGCGCTTCAAACGGTTGTTGCGATTGATCACGCGGCGATAGAGATCGTTCAAGTCAGAGGTTGCGAAACGACCGCCATCCAATGGAACGAGAGGACGGAGTTCTGGCGGGATCACTGGAACAACGGTCAGGATCATCCATTCCGGACGATTGCCGGATTCAAGGAAGTTTTCGACCAGCTTCAAACGCTTCGCCAGCTTCTTGGGCTTCAAGTCACCTGTGGCCACCTTCAATTCTTCGCGCAGCTTGTCTTTCATGGCTTCAAGGTTGAGCGCCATCAACATGTCGCGAATGGCTTCGGCACCAATGCCAGCGGTGAAGCTGTCATCGCCGTAATCTTCCTGGGCCTTCAGATAATCATTCTCGCCCATCAGTTGATATTGCTTCAGGGGCGTGAGGCCGGGTTCGAGCACAATGTAGTTCTCGAAATAGAGGACGCGCTCGATATCCTTGAGCGTCATGTCGAGCAGTGTCGCGATGCGCGATGGCACTGATTTCAGGAACCAGATGTGTGCCACGGGTGCCGCAAGTTCGATGTGGCCCATGCGCTCACGCCGGACCTTCGAGAGTGTGACTTCAACGCCGCACTTTTCGCAGATGATGCCCTTGTACTTCATGCGCTTGTACTTGCCGCACAGGCACTCATAGTCCTTCACAGGTCCGAAAATGCGTGCGCAGAACAGGCCGTCACGTTCCGGTTTGAATGTGCGATAGTTGATAGTTTCCGGCTTCTTGATTTCGCCGAAAGACCACGACAGGATCTTCTCCGGACTCGCAATCGAAATGCGGATCTGGTCGAAAACCTGGGCCGGCACCGCCGGGTTGAAGACGTTCATGACCTCTTGGTTCATGGGTGTCATTCTCCTTAAAAGTAAGATTCCAATAGAACTCCCTTCAACCGTCATCCCCGCGAAGGCGGGGACCCAACTTAAAACCGTCGAAGCGGTGGCAGTTAGTTTCCCGCCTGCGCGGGAATGACGGCCTTGGGGCCGCAAATCAATTTTTACTCGGCCGCCTGTGCTGGCGCATCGAGAACTGCAGTTGCAGCCCCGTTTTGCAATTCCACATTCAAGCCCAACGAACGCATTTCCTTGACAAGCACGTTGAAGCTTTCCGGAATACCGGTTTCGAAGGCATCGTCACCGCGTACAATGGCTTCGTAGACCTTTGTACGGCCAGCAACGTCGTCGGACTTCACCGTCAACATTTCTTGCAACGTGTACGCTGCGCCATAGGCTTCCAGCGCCCAGACTTCCATTTCACCGAAGCGCTGGCCACCAAACTGCGCCTTGCCACCCAGCGGCTGCTGGGTCACAAGCGAGTAAGGACCAATCGAACGGGCGTGAATCTTGTCGTCCACCAAATGGTGTAGTTTGAGCATGTAGATATAGCCTACGGTGACCTGACGATCGAACTTTTCGCCCGTCTTGCCATCGTAGAGATCAATCTGACCCGATGTGGCCAGGCCTGCATCCGTCAACATCTTGGCGATGTCGGCTTCGTTGGCACCGTCGAACACCGGCGTTGCAATCGGCACACCCTTGCGTAAGCCCTCAGCGTATTCGACGATCTGGTTGTCATCGAGCGCATCAAGCTCCGCGTTGTTGCCATAGATCGCATGCAGCCCATCACGGACCGGCTTTGATTTCTGGCTGTCCTTGTAGACCTCCAGCATCTGGCCAATCTTCTTGCCCATGCCAGCACAGGCCCAACCCAAATGGGTCTCGAGAATCTGCCCGACGTTCATGCGCGATGGCACACCGAGCGGGTTCAACACGATGTCAACAGGTTGACCATCTGCCAGATAGGGCATGTCTTCCTGCGGCACGATGCGGCTGACAACACCCTTGTTGCCATGGCGTCCAGCCATTTTGTCACCGGGTTGGATCTTGCGCTTCACAGCCACAAACACCTTCACCATTTTCATGACGCCGGGAGGCAGTTCATCGCCGCGTTGCAGCTTTTCAACCTTGTCCATGAAGCGGTTTTCGAGACCTTTCTTGGACTCGTCGTACTGCACTTTCATTGCTTCGAGTTCGGAAAGACCCTTCTCGTCGCCAAGCGTGATATTCCACCACTGCGAACGCGGAACGTCCTCAAGCTGGGTGGCGGCAATCTTGCCTTCCATCTTATGACCGCGTGGACCAGCCGTTGCCGACTTGCCGGTGAGGAAGCCTTTCAAGCGACCATAGGAGTTCCGGTCCAGGATCGCCAATTCGTCATCACGGTCTTTCGCGAGACGTTCAATTTCCTCACGTTCGATCGAAACCGCACGCTCGTCCTTATCCACACCATGACGGTTGAACACGCGCACTTCTACGATGGTGCCGGACACGCCGGGCGGCAAGCGCAGTGACGTATCGCGCACGTCAGAGGCTTTTTCTCCGAAGATGGCACGCAGAAGTTTTTCTTCCGGCGTCATCGGGCTTTCGCCCTTCGGCGTGATCTTGCCAACGAGAATGTCACCAGGCTTCACTTCAGCGCCGATGTAAACGATGCCAGCTTCGTCGAGGTTGCGCAGCGACTCTTCACCGACGTTTGGAATATCGCGGGTGATTTCCTCAGGCCCAAGCTTTGTATCACGCGCCATCACGTCGAATTCTTCGATGTGGATGGAAGTGAACACGTCGTCCTTCACGATGCGCTCGGACAGCAGAATGGAGTCTTCGAAATTGTAACCATTCCACGGCATGAAGGCCACGAGCACGTTCTGGCCGAGGGCCAGATCACCAAGCTCCGTGGACGGACCATCGGCTATAATTTCACCAGCGGCCACCGCATCGCCCACACGCACCAGCGGACGCTGGTTGATGCAGGTCGACTGGTTCGAGCGTTGAAACTTCGACAAGGTGAAAATGTCAACGCCGGGTTTCGTCGGATCAGTTTCTTCCGTGGCGCGAATGACGATGCGCTTGGCATCCACCTGGTCAACGACACCCGTGCGACGCGCGGTGATGGCAGCACCAGAGTCACGGGCCACGACACTTTCCATGCCGGTGCCAACCAAGGGTGCCGATGAACGCACCAATGGCACAGCCTGACGCTGCATGTTTGAACCCATGAGGGCGCGATTGGCGTCGTCGTTTTCGAGGAACGGGATCAAGGCCGCAGCAACAGATACAATCTGCTTCGGCGATACATCGGCATAATCCACCTTTTCGGCGGGCACAGGCAGCACGTCGCCGGACTTGCGAACAAGAACTAATTCATCAGCAAACCTGTTGTCTTTCGTCAGCGCAACGTTGGCTTGGGCGATGTAGTATTTGCCCTCTTCAATGGCCGAGAGATACTTGACTTCATTCGTGACCTTGCCATCGACAACCTTGCGGTATGGCGTTTCGATGAAGCCGTACTTGTTGACGCGGGCATAGGTTGCAAGCGAGTTGATGAGGCCGATGTTCGGACCTTCGGGTGTTTCAATCGGGCAGATACGTCCATAATGCGTGGTGTGCACGTCACGGACTTCGAAGCCCGCACGTTCACGCGTCAAACCACCGGGCCCAAGGGCCGAGAGGCGGCGCTTGTGGGTGATTTCAGACAGCGGATTGGTTTGGTCCATGAACTGCGAGAGCTGTGATGAACCAAAGAATTCGCGAACCGCAGCAGCCGCAGGCTTGGCGTTGATCAGGTCATGCGGCATCACTGTATCGATATCCACCGACGACAGACGTTCCTTGATGGCACGCTCCATGCGGACAAGGCCAAGACGGTACTGGTTTTCCATCAACTCGCCGACCGAACGCACACGACGATTGCCTAAGTGGTCGATGTCGTCGACTTCGCCCTTCGAGTCACGCAGATTGTGCAGTACACGGATGACTTCCAGGATATCTTCCTTGCGTAGCACACGTTCTGTGTCAGCCACATTCTGCTCCAGGCGCATGTTCATCTTCACGCGGCCCACCGCCGAGAGATCGTAGCGTTCCTGGTCAAAGAACAGCCCATTGAACAACAGCTCCGCACCTTCACGTGTGGGTGGTTCACCAGGGCGCATCACGCGGTAAATTTCAATGAGCGCCTGCTCATAGCTTTCTACCTTGTCGGTCTTCAGCGTGTTGCGAATGTAGCCGCCGGTGTTGATGTGGTCGATGTCGAGAATGTTGAGTTCCTTGAAGCCCTGATCCTTCAGTGCCAGCAAAACTTTTTCGTCGATCTCCGTGCCAGCTTCGGCATAGATTTCACCGGTCTGCATATTGACCAATTCGTCGGCGAGATACTGACCATAGAGGTCTTCGTCCTTCGCCAGCAATTCCTTGGTGCCTTCGTCCGCGATCTTGCGGGCAAGGCGCGGCGTAATCTTCTTGCCGGCTTCAACCACAACCTGCCCTGTCTTGGCATCGACAAGGTCTGTCGCGGGCTTGATGCCCTTGAAGCGATCAGCGCTAAATGGCGTGGTCCAGCCATCCTTCACTTGCTTGTGCGGGATGGAGTTGTAGAACGAGTTGAGGATTTCATCGCCCTGCATGCCCAGCGCATAAAGCAGCGTGGTCACAGGCAATTTGCGGCGGCGGTCGATACGCGCGAAGATCATGTCCTTGTGATCGAATTCGAAATC
>JANNNG010000250.1:0-3335 GCA_031398425.1 Hyphomicrobiales bacterium
GCATGGCCTGCCATTCGCCGCTGGCCGCAAATCGCTCGGCCGCACGTTTCAACGGCAGATCAAAATAACACGCCTCCACCACCTCGCGCTGGGCAGGATCATCCAGCAAGGTGCGAACCGCATCCTCCCATTTTAGCGTGGCACCTGCCGCCATCAGCTCTTGTCCTTCCGGGACTGGTCATAGCGCGAACCGTCATAGCGAGATTTGAGATAGTCCCGATTGATCACCGGTCCGTCAGGCCCCTCTTTCAACCAGGGTTTCAATCGCGTATTCTTGCGCACGATGAATGAGAACTGGTTGCCCTGCCGGGGCAGCGTCAGCTTGATCAACGAAACAGCAGACCCCGCCATCGCCGCAATCATCTGCTTCAACTTGCTGTTCGACATGGTGAGGCGCTGCATGGGAATGCGAAAACCGTAGTTGAATTGCGTGTCACATTCCGTGGCGGGCGCATAGGAGCTGATGGCCTTGTAAACCTCACGCTCGGTCCAGCGATAGACGTAATTGGGAATGGGCGTGTTGCGATAACCGCCAAACTTGCCGTCACTCAACACCGCTGGCTCCACTTCGTAATCTGAGGTGAAACCAAATTTGATAGCAAGCCTCATCAGCATGCTGTCGCGTGCCTCCAGCACGACAACACCTTTTCGGGCCACGCGAAACATTTCACACAAGCCCCTGTGCGGCGAAGCACAGTGGTGAAGCCCCGCATTGACGATGCACCAGTCATAGCTGCCGTCAGCACAGGAAAGGTTCTCCGCGTCTTCCCGCTTCCATTCATAAGGAGCATACTGCGTGAGACCCGCATGATAATCGAGGTTGGATATCGTCACGTTCTTGAGGCCCGCATTGAGCAGCACCTCACGATCATAGCCGCCACCGCAGACCACGAGAACCGTATCATCGGGTGCTATGCCAGCAAGAGCGATCGTTCTTACAAAGAAATCCTCAGTCATGCCAGCGCCTACCTTTATCGTCAGGGGAGTTCATTTGAGTGCACTCGTCACCGTATTCAACAGGGCGCGGGCATGCTCGGCAAGACGCATGTTCTGGGCGGCAACGCAATCCCCAACGGGCTTTCTGGGCTGGGGCGGCAATGCAGAAATCAGCATCAACTGGTCGGCCAAAGCCTTGGCACTCAAGGGTTCAAAGAACCGCGCATCCGGCCCCTGTTCCCGGTGAATGGGAATCGAGGACAGCAGCAGCGGCGTGGCAAAGGCCTTGGCCTCTTCAATCGGTGTCGACCAGCCTTCAAACCGCGACGGGTTGATCATGGCATCGCAGGCGGCATTCAGCGCCAGCACATCATCATAGGGAATGAGGCCGAGATATCTGAAATGATCGCCGACACCCAGCGCCTCAACTTTTTGCATCAACTGGTCGAAATGCGCGGGGTTGCGCGGGTCCTTGCCCTGCCCCGAAAGCACGATGGGCAACACATGCTGCAACGTGTTCTGCGCCTTTAGAACCCCCAGTGCCTCAACCACGCTCTTGTGGTTCTTGTGCAGCCAGAACTGGTTGGGCAGAAACAGGAAGCGCTCCGGCAAGCCATAGATCGCCCGCATCAACTTGGCTCTCTCCACATAACGCGCAATATCCATCTCGATGGCAAAGCGCACCACATGGCCCCTGCCCTTGGCAACGGGATAGAATTTTTCAAGATCATGCTTGGCTGAATGGCTTGAAAGCATGACGGTGCGCCCCGCCTTGATCTGTGCACGAAAGCCCAGCTCACGCCGCCACCAGTTCATGCGCCCGAACATTTCCGGCATGTGGCGATGCTGAAAATCCGGCATCCACGACACCACGGGAAGACCAAAACGGCCCCCGTAAAAACTCGCGTGTTCAAACACCACATCAATGTTGTGCGACTTGAGCAGAGCATAAAGCGGTGCATCACGTCCCGTCACCATCGCCCGCGCCAGACTGGTGCCGCGCCCGGCAATGGTGGTCAAGGGATCGACAATCAATCGTCCATCGACCAGTGGTGACAATTCCGCGCCATATTTTTCAGCCTCCGCTGGACTCAGAAACACCGATGGCACAAGCCTGTCATTCAAATGCGTGTTGATGAGACGCAGCGTGTTCTTGAGATAGATATAGCCACCCGTCCAGATGCCCCGGCCAAGAAGTGGAAATGCAATGTTCATTTCACGAGGCCGGAAGACTGCCTGAAGTCTTCTGCAATCCAGTCAAGCGTGTGCTGAAGACCCCTATGGAGCGGGGTTTGCGCAACGATCCCATGCTGCGCTGCAAATGTGGCATCACCTACGAGCGACACGGGATCACCGGGACGGCTTTGCCCGGAGAATGTCACATGACCAGCGCCGAGGTAACCTGTAACCAGATGTGCCAGCTCTGCAACTGTGGTCGCTACACCTGTGCACCCGTTCACAACCGGCACCGACGCATCTGCCAGTTTAATCGCGGATAAGAGAATGTCTGCGGCATCGCCGATGGAAACGAAATCACGTGTTTCCAACCCCGTACCACCCAGGAGAATTTTGTCTTTTCCCGAAAGTACTTGTTGTGCAAGGTCCCAGATAAGTTGCTTTCTCAATCCCGTTCCATAGACTGAGAACAGTCGCACCACGGCCATGGAAACTCCGTATTGTCTGCCGTAGCTCTGAGCCAGAAGTTCCACCATCAGTTTGTGCGTCCCGTAAGGTGAAGTCGGCAAAACTGCGGCAGTTTCGGGAACGGGGTTGCCATGATTTTCGCCATACACGGCGGCGCTTGACGCAACAACAACGCGAGCTTCGGGGCAACATGTGCGCACCCACTCAAAAACCGCATGCGCGCTCACGACAGTCTTGTCAAAATCTGTTGCCGGATTTCGTATTGAATTGCCCACGAGCGATCCACCCGCGAGGTGCAGTACAACATCGGGCTTTCCGGCCATGTTGCAAATCTTCTCCAGCCCGTTGTGGTCAACCTCTCCACAAACCGACAGAAAATTCGCGCTCGCTTTTGCAACTGTACCACGTCCTATCCCGGCCACGGAATAACCCCGGTTCAAGGCTTGTTCGGCAACACAACTGCCTATTGCACCATGGACTCCGGTAATGAGTAGAAGCATCACCAAGGCCCTGCAGGTCCACTAGTGTGGCATTGATGGTCGGCTGCATTCCCCAACTGCGAAAGGCAATCAAGATGGACTCCAACGGTCCAGCACACATCCATCCACATTGTCATGTCCGCCATCGGCTTTTGCAACTCCACGGCTGGCCTTTGACTCATATCCGCATCTTTCGCAAGCAACGATTATTTCCGCGCACTGATGACAAAACCCGAGGCAAAAACCTTGAGGTTCAGGAGGCTGCACAGGCTTTCA
>JANNNG010000064.1:0-27093 GCA_031398425.1 Hyphomicrobiales bacterium
GCCCGAGGGCGGCGCTTCCGGGAACTTGAGTCGGATGGTGGACACTCCGGAAGGGATCTCGATGCGCTCAATCTTGTCGAGCTGCTTCTGTTTGCTCTGGGCCAGGGTGGCCTTGCTGGCCTTGGCCTTGAAGCGTTCCACGAAGCGTTCCAGGCCGGCGATCTCGTCCTGCTGCTTTTTGTGGGCGCGGAGCAGCTGCTCCATGCGCAGGGCCTTTTCCTCTTCGTACCGCTCGTAGGGCACGGGATAATAGGTCAGGGTGCTGTTGGTGATCTCCATGATGCGGTCGCAGGTGCGATCCACGAACTGGCTCCCCAAAGATTGGGGAGGGGTGAATCTTTCTTCACCCCACCCCGCTTGCGGGGAGGGGCTGGGGGTGGGGCCTCACAGCAAGGGAGCAATCCATGCTCTCCGTAACCTGCCCCGTCTGCGGCATTTCCGGCGATGAGAATGACTTTCATTCCGGTGGCCAGGCCCACATTGCGCGTCCGGCCACAATAAATCCCGAAGGCATCACGGATGAACAACAGCGCGACTATCTCTTCCTGCGTCACAACCCCAAAGGCCTGCATTTCGAACGCTGGCGCTGTGATCGCGGATGCGGAAAGTGGTTTCACGCGGCACGAGACACCGTGACAATGGAGTTCAAGGCCTACTACGGCATCACCGAACTGCCGCCAACAGAACTGCAACAACAGGCAAAAGGTCCGTGGGCGGACTATTTTAAGCTGCGGGCGGGAGCGAAGTGATGAGAAAAAAAGGCCCCCATCGCCCTTCGGGCACTTCCCCAACAAGTTGGGGAAGGACTCGTTGTAAACTCTCCCCCAACTTGTTGGGGGAGTACCCTGAAGGGGGGAGGGGGGCCTTCCGATGACCAACAAACCCTATCGCCTGCCCGAAGGCGGCAGCCGCATTGATCGTGCAAAGCGCATCACCATCACCTTTGACGGCAAGTCCATCCCAGCCTTCGAAGGTGACACTGTTGCCTCCGCCGTTCTCGCATCAGGCCAGAAAATCTTCGGACGCTCATTCAAGTATCACCGCGCCCGCGGCATCGTGGGTTTGGGGTCTGAGGAAATGAATGCGCTCATCGGTGTGGGCATCGGTGCGCGGCATGAGCCAAATCTGCGCGCCACACAAATCGAACTCTTCGATGGATTGACAGCCGTTTCACAAAACCGCTGGCCAACACTCAACTTCGATATCGGCGCCCTCAACAACAAGCTCTCGCGCTTCCTGCCCGGCGGCTTTTACTACAAGACCTTCATGTGGCCCCAGAGTTTCTGGAAACACCTCTACGAACCCGTGATCCGCCGCGCCGCAGGCTTGGGCAAGGCCGCAACAGAGCGTGATCCCGACAGCTATGAACACTTGCACGCCCATGTGGATGTGCTCGTGGTGGGCGGCGGTATTGCAGGTTTGACGGCAGCCGAAGCTGCGGCAAACGCCGGTGCCCGGGTGTTGCTGGCCGATGAAAACCCTGTGCTCGGTGGCATTGCAGATTTGACCGCCGGCAGTATTGACGGTGTTTGCGCTGGCGAACATGCCACAGCGATTGTTGAACGTTTGAAGGCCATGCCGGATGTGCAGGTGATGACGCGTACGACTGCGGTGGGGCATTACCATCACAATTACCTCATGATGTTCGAGCGCGTAGCCGATCATGACCCTTCCCTGCTGGCGCAAGGCGCTCCGCGTCACCGCCTGTGGAAAGTCCGTGCAGGACATGTCATCATCGCCACCGGTGCACTCGAACGCCCCATCGCCTTCGCCAACAATGATCGCCCGAGCATCACCATGGCATCAGCCGTGCGGGGGTTGCTTGAACGCCACGCCGTGGCACCCGGAACAAGCGGTGTTGTGTTCACCAATAACGATGATGCTTATCTCACAGCACTCGCTCTCAAGAAAGCTGGCGTCAATGTGCGCGTGGTGGACTCGCGCCAACGTCCCGATGGTGCGTTGATTGCCCGCACGAAGGACGCAGGCATCGACATCAATTTCGGCAGCGTGATCTCTGCCGTCGAAGGCAGCCATGCTGTGACAGCCGTGAAGATCGCCGCCTACCGCAAGGGCCAGGGCCGCGTCATCACCGAGAAACGCGTGAACTGTGATTTCATCGCCATGTCCGGCGGCTGGAACCCCACGCTGCATTTGTGGTGTCATAACGGCGGAAAGATCAGGTTTGACGACGCCTTGCAATCGTTCCGCCCGGACCAGCACGCGGACCCGATGACCGCCGTTGGCGCTGCGAATGGCACGATGACGTTGGCTGAAACGCTGGTTGAAGCGCAGGCAGCGGGTGCTGCCGCAGCAAAATCTGCGCTGAAAAAAGCCAAGGTCGTAAAACCAAAATCGCACAAGATCGACGAACCCGCACGCGCTGCTCTTGAACCACTGTGGTTCGCCCCCGCGACAGGCAAATACAATGAAGGCAACAAGCACTTCATTGATTTCCAGAATGATGTGACAGCGGCGGATCTCGAACTGGCGCAACGCGAAGGCTACGAATCCGTCGAACACACCAAGCGCTACACCACATTTGGCATGGCCACTGATCAGGGCAAGACGTCCAATCTCAATGGCCTTGGCGTGTTGGCGGAAGCCACGGGCAAAAGCATTCCTGAAATCGGCGTCACAACCTTCCGTCCGCCTTACACACCGTTTTCATTCGGTTCCATCGCAGGAGCACTGACGGGCGAACTCTTCCTTCCCATTCGCCGCACAGCTATTTTTGACTGGCACATTGCACGTGGTGCAACCTTTGAACCCATCGGCCAATGGCGCCGTGCCTACACGTATTCAAATGCCACAGAAGACAAGCATCAGTCTATCACACGCGAAATCCTCTGTGTACGGAACAAGGTTGGCCTGCTCGACGCCTCAACCTTGGGCAAGATCGAGATCAAGGGACCGGATGCCGCTGAGTTTCTCGACCGCATCTACACTAACATGTTCTCAAACCTGAAGGTGGGCCGCTGCCGTTATGGCCTGATGATGAACGAGTTGGGCTTCCTGACAGACGATGGCGTAACCGTGCGACTGGCCGATGAACATTTCCTGATGCACACCACATCAGGTGGTGCTGATCGCATTGCAGCCCATCTTGAGGAGTGGCTGCAAACCGAATGGACGCAGTACAAAGTGTTCGTCACGCCTGTTACCGAACAATGGGCGCAGTTCGCCATTGCAGGTCCACGTGCGCGTGATGTGATTGCGAAATTGTCTCCAGATTTTGATATCTCTAACGGAACCTTCGCTCATATGGACTACAGGTCCGGCAAGCTTGGCCCCTACCCGGTGCGCGCCTATCGCATCAGTTTCTCAGGCGAACTCAGTTACGAAATCGCAACGCCCGCCAACAACGGCCAAGGTCTGTGGAACGCCATCATGGATGCCGGACTGGAATTTGGCATCGAGCCATACGGCACGGAAGCGCTGCACGTGCTTCGCGCAGAGAAAGGCTACATCGTCATCGGCGATGAAACCGACGGCACCACGACACCTCATGACGTCGGCCTCTCCGGCCTCGTGTCAAAAAAGAAAGCCGACTTTCTCGGCAAGCGTTCGCTTGAACAATCCTATCTCGCCGGACCCAATCGCAAACAGCTTGTGGGCCTCCTCACAGAAAACCCTCAGGACGTTCTGCCAGATGGAGCCTATGCTGTGCGAACCGTGAAAGACAAGCCACACATGGAAATGATCGGGCAAGTCACATCAACCTACATATCACCGACACTTGGCCGCTCCATTGCCATGGCTCTCATTGAAAATGGTCGTGCACGCATGGGCGAAACGATTTCGTTTCCGCTTGAAGGCGGCAAGGTCATTCGCGCCGTCATCAGTGATTTCGTTTTCTACGACAAGGAAGGTGCACGGCTGAATGCTTGATCTCATCACAACCAGCGCTTTGTCGCATCGCGCGGAACCGACAAACCTCAGCATGGTCATGCGAGAAATCGCAGGGCGCGGCATGATCGATCTTCGAGGGCTTGCAACGGATCGCAAATTCATGACCACAGTCAAAACCGTGCTGGGTTTTGACCTTCCGAAAGCGCCGCGCACGTCGACCTCTTGGGGTGACATGAAAGCCCTGTGGCTGTCACCCGATCAATGGCTCATCCTGTGCCCCGGCGAAAAAGCGCTGGGCCTAACCGACCAAATCACAGCAGCCCTCAAATCCATCCACTCACTCGCCGTCAACGTGTCGGACATGCGTGCCATCATCCGCCTCGAAGGTGAACACGCCCGCACCACCGTGATGAAGGGCACATCGATTGATTTGACCCACGATGACTATCCCCCAGGCACCATCCGCCGCATGAAATTTGCAGAAGTGGGCGCACTGCTGCACATTGTCGACCATGACGTCATCGACATCTACGTCTTTCGTTCCTACGCCGATTATGCGTGGGAGTTCCTGTTGAAGGCAGGCCGCAAGGGCAGCGAAGTCACGCTGTTTCCAGCCATGGCCTCCTCAAGCCTTTTTCATGCCTGATTGCAAGCTGCGCACACGTTCCGCCAGGGACAACACATTCGAAACCCCACGATCAACGCTATCGGCGTCCACTTCTTTATCCGAAGTGTCCTTCAAGATGTTTTCCGCCTTGCTGTCTGCCATCAAGGGATTGCCATGATTGCTGTTGGCAAAGCGTTGTTCAAAATTGCTGGGCAGTGCCGATGGTGTTGCGGCAACCAGTGCCGGTGCTGGCCTCTCCATCGGATGGGCATTTTCATGCAACCGATTTGCCACCAGTTCGCGCAACGCCTTGGTTTCGTCCATCAGGTTTCTTATTTTTTCATCACGCAGCTGCAAGGTGGATTGCGCCTCTTTCAGCAAGCCTTGCATTTTAAGGTGCTCCTCCTCGCGCTGCGCCAATTTGGCATAGGCAAGGTTGATGGCTTTCACGTTGTCTTCGATCTGGATGTGCAGTGCCGTCAATTGTGAAGATTTATCGTCGGATTGGGTTTGCACTTGGGTTATGGTGGTTTCCCGCTCTTTCAGCGTATGCCCCATGTCCAGCAGCCGATTGCGGTTGCGTGAGACCTCGGCCATTTGCTCGGCCATGCGCATTTTCATGTCGTTGAGGTTGCCTTCAAGCTTCTGGGCCATCATGGCTTTTTCAGCTTTCAGGCTGTCTCGCTCGGCCTGAAGTTCGCGAATGGCGGCAGGCACCATGCGGGTTTCACGCCAGCCGGACCATGATCCGATTAAGGCCCAAACGCCCCGGCCAAACAGCAGCACCACGAAGAGTGCAACGCAAAACCCCAACACAAATAACAACAAGGTCTCTGTTTGAGACATCACACCACCCACCAAGCCCCTTCAGCCAGCAACACATGCTGCATCTGCAAAGAGCGGACCAGACAGCCTTAACAAAAAGTTAACGACGTGGCCAGTGCTTGTGGTGATTAATTTTTGCCCGTGTCAGAACGGATTCCAGGTTGGCTTTGCGGAATATTTCAAATAGCCGATATTGGCGCCAAGCCTTGCACCGACGCCCGTGCGAATGGGAGCAAGTGTGATATTGTCGTGTTTCTGGAAATTGACTCCGATGCCACCCACCAGATAGGCTGTGCCCTCCACGCCGGCAAACCGGTCATACAGGTCTTCAGGCTGGTCCGAGCCATAGACCAACACCATGGTGCGTGAGCCATTGCCACCAAAATCCCAACCTATGGACGGGCCCTGCCAGTAAATCTTCTGTTCAGTGCCATTCTTGTAGTAAATCTTTCCCTCGCCATAGCGAAGCCCGCCGACGAAAGCGCCCGAGCCTTCTTCACCCACGATATAGGCGGTAGGCTCACCTTGGGATTGAAAGGCATATTCGACGGCTTGGGCAATGCCGCGACTGGCCTTGCCGAAGGTTTCATGGCCTTTCGTCATGATTTCTTCCGTGGAATAAGTTTCGGTGCCACGGCGCTGCTTTTTCGAGATGCTGCCCGTCTCCTGTGCGAACGAGGGAGCGGCAAGAGCGACGATGCTCGCGATAATGGCCGTGGCGAATAAAGCTCTGCGGATCATGCTGCACCCTCGTGATTAATTGCCCTGACAATAAGCTTCACATGCGGCATTGCCGGGGCAGAATTCCGTCCTTTTGAGGTTTTACAGCGCGAGAGGTTTCGACGTGGTTAATGAAAGGGAAATCTACGATCCAGCAATAAACGCTGGATTGTCAAATCCGCGTTCCACCTTGCCATAGCGGAGTGGTGTTCCGTCGATATTGCAGACTTTGCCGCCAGCGGCTTCGAGCACGGCCTGGCCAGCACCCGTGTCCCACTCCATTGTTCGTCCAAAACGGGGGTAAAGGTCGGCGTCGCCTTTAGCAACCAGGCAGAATTTGAGGGAGGAGCCTGCGGACTTCAGGGACTTGACCTTGCAGGCATCAAGATAGCTTGTGGTATTGGCGTCCATATGGCTGCGGCTCGCCACCACCGTCAGCCCCTCCGGGGGTGCTGACCGCACGTGGATGGCTGTCCACTTCACATCAGCCAGTGGCGCTTGCGGACTGACTTTCGCCAAACCAGCACCAACGACGGTTTCGCCCCAGAACATTTGCTCGGTCGCCGGCGCATAGACGACGCCCATCACGGGGCGGCCCTTGTCAATGAGGGCAATATTCACGGTGAATTCTCCGTTGCGCGACAGGAATTCCTTGGTGCCATCAAGTGGATCAACCAGAAAGAACCGGCTGCCAACGCTTGGCACGTCGCCACTTGCAGCTGCTTCCTCGGCCAAGACCGGCACATTCGGCCACAGCTCCTTCAGGCCTGCGAGAATGACTTTTTCAGCCATCGCATCAGCTTCTGTTACCGGCGAGAGGTCAGCCTTGGCACGCACCGCAAAATCTGAAGCATAAACAGCCATGATTTCCCGCGCTGCCAATTGGGCGAGATACAACAGTTTGGACAGGTCAGACGAGGGAGCAATGCTGGACATCAAGGGGGCCTTTGGTTGGCGGCTCTATGCCGGGTCGAGGCTTCTCCCGTCAATGCGGAAAAACTGTGGCGGATTTGTTATAGGACGGTGACGAATCACCAATGGGGAATGCCTGATATGGATTTGAAACTGTCTGACCTTGATCTGGCGGCACTGCTGTGTTCGCGTGTGTGCCACGACATCATTTCGCCAGTTGGTGCAATTTCCAATGGTCTTGAACTGATGGATGACCCGGAAGTGGATGCGGAGATGAAGGCCACGGCCCTGGACATGGTGCGCTCATCGGCCAAGACGGCAACCGCCAAACTCAAATTCTGCCGCATTGCCTTTGGCGCATCAGGCTCAGCGGGTGCGCAAATTGACATGGGCGAAGCGGGCGAAATGGCCAAGGCTTTCGTAGGCGACGAAAAAATCAAGCTGGATTGGCAGGCCCCGCGTGAAAACCGTCCCAAGGCCGAGGTCAAGCTTGTGTTGAACATGTTGATGCTGGCCATGGCCGGAATTCCGCGGGGCGGTGTGGTGACAGTGACAGTTGAAGGCCGCAACTTCCTCGTATCGGCCAAGGGCGAGCGTGCAAAGGTGCCGCAGGCCATGGCCGATGTGCTGACGGGTGCTGCTGCTGCTGACACTTTGGATGCCCGCATGGTTCAGCCCTATTACGCAAAATTGCTGGCAGAATCTGCAGGGCTTAATCTGGGCATGTCGCTGGACACCGATGACGTCGTGCTTGTGGCCGCGCGTGCGATTTAGAGCCTCAGACCATCAAGCAAGTCCAAGCACCGTCATTCCAAACGCCCGCCTTTCGCGGGCGATTTGGAACCCCGCTTCTGTAGCTTGGGTTGTAAACTGTTGAAAGAAAGCGGGGTTCCAGCTCGCGCTTCGCAAGAGCTACGCTTGGCTGGAATGACGGACGTGGATGCAAGCAGCGGAATGAAACTTTCCCCGGACAAAAGCGCGTTTTCGCGGGGATGACGAAGTTTTACTGGGATGAATGTAAACCGATCCGAGTCTGACCCAACCGATCAAATATCAAGTGAGCAAGGCGACGATTTCCGCGTAACCTCGACTTCTGGCATGATCGAGGGGCGTCATGCCTGACCGATCTGCGATTGATCTGTCAGCACCCGCCTGAACCAGGTGCCCGACAGTCTTCTGGTGGCGTTGTTTGCCATCACCCAGGATCACTGCTTCGATCAATGCTGTCCAACCCAGATTGTTGACGTGATCCAGCGTTGCACCGGCCTCGATCAGCAGGCGCACAACTTCATCATGACCAAGATGGGCCGCAGCTATCAGAGCTGTACCGTCATAGGGGCTTGTGATGTTTGTCGCCTTGTTGCCGAGTGACAGGGCCACCTTCAGCGTGTCAACGTCATCAGCCACCGCTGCAATCGTGACAGCGTCATAGGCCTGGAATTCCAGTGCATTCACATCAGCACCGCTTGCCGCGAGCCTCTGCATGATCTTGGTCTGGCGTTGAAAAGCCGCAACGTGAAATGCGGTACGGCCTTTTTCGTCGCGGGCATTCACATCGGCACCTGATGACAAGGCTTTCTCAAGGCCTGCAATGTCACCGTCCGCTGCTGCCTTGTGCAGGCCCTGGTAGGCCGCGCGTTCGGCTGTTGAGGGTGGCACCTGCGCACGCGCAAGGCCGGGGGGCATGGCGAAGGCCGCGCCGATGAAAAACCTGCGCGTGGTCATTTCAGTTTTTCCGCCACGGCATCCACAGCTGTTTGTGCACAGGCTGCATCCTTGTCGCCGCCCGGTGCTCCGCCAACGCCGATGCCGCCAACCAGCTCATCGCCGCTCCTGATGGGAAGTCCGCCAGCCAGTGGCAGAATGTCGGGAAGCGTGGCCAAGGCCGCAGAACCCGGATTTTTCGCCAGTCGCTCGGCAAGGTCAGCCGTTGCGGTTCCCATGGAGGCTGACGTGTAGGCTTTTCGGCGGGCGGAATCGGCCGTATGCGGGCCGGTTTCATCCCCACGCATGAACACAATCGGTTCACCCTGACGATCTGCCACGACAACGCTGACGCGGAACCCGTCAGCTGTACATTTTGCCATCGCAGCAACGGCGATCTCGGTGGCAAGCGCGACGGGCAATGCTTTGCGAGTGGTCAGTTCCTGCGCCTGGGTACCAACCGCACATAGCGTGACAATGCCGGTGGCAACCACAATTGATCTGATAAACATCTTGCGAAACTCCTCTGATGCATGAGTACCAGAGATTTGGGTGTTGCTTCAGAACTGTCAATTTGCAGAAATGCAAAAACCATTTACAATCTTGCAATGACCAAGATTTCTCCACTCGATGCCGGAAAGCTGCAAAGCATATTGGATGTGGCCAGGGCTGGCTCGCCTAGTGCGGCGGCAAGCCATGGCGCAGCACAGCCCTCTACACTATATCGCCAGATTGAAGCAGCAGAGCGTGAAGCCGGCTGCCAGTTGTTCATTCGCAAGCAGGGCCAGTGGCGGCCAACGGCCCTGGGCAACCGTCTGGTTGACATTGCCGCCGTCCTGGAAAACCACTTGCGGGACTTTGCTTTGGCCGCTGCCGCCCAAAGTGAGCGTGCCGGTGGCTTGTTGCGTGTCACGGCCTCGGATGCCCAAGCGCACTTTTATCTGGTCAAGCGACTTGCCGATTTTCATTTGAAATATCCGGATTTGAGTGTCGAACTTCTGATCACAAATCAGCGCCTGGACTTGGCCATGGGCGAGGCGGACGTTGCCTTGCGGCCCCACGCACAGCCAGGAGACGGGCTGATTGGTCGTCGCGTGGGCCGCATGCTGCACGCCGTCTATGCTGCTGACGGCTATCTGGCGCGCAAGACGGAGCCGCCGACAGCCGATGACGTGGCCACCCACAGCGTGCTTGCCTATGGTCGTGAACTATCGCACTTCACTGCGGCCACCTGGACCGTGCACGCACTGCGCGGCGGCACAGCCATTGCCAGCTTCAACACCGTGACAGCTCTGGCGCGGGCCGTCGAAAGCGGGCTTGGCATTGCTGTACTGCCGTGTTTTGTTGGCGATCATTTGCAAAATACGAAGAGGTTGTTTGCTGCTGGCAACGGCCTGCCCGCCGATATTTGGTTACTGTGTGATAAACGCCTGCGCCGCAGCCGCAAGGTCACGGCTTTTCTTCAGCATTTTGCTCAGGCGTTCAAGCAGGATGCTAGTCTGTTTGAGGGCAGTAACTAAACAACGAAGCGAATCCGTTGCATTCAGGAAACAGCGTATTAACCAGCACAACCGCTTTCAACTTTTCAAGAAAACTTGAGGTATTGTCGTAAGCAGCTGGTGAGCCGCCGCCTGATAAAGCTGTCTGGAACTTAACCAGAGGCCCATTATGCCAATTTACAACGCGCCAACATCAGGCGGAACAGTTTACGGCTCAACCGGAAACGACACCATTCATGGCAGTGCCTTCAATGATATACTGCTGGGTCTCGGTGGCAACGACATTCTCCATGGCAATGATGGCGATGACACGTTGGACGGCGACGGCTCGGTGACCTACGGCGCCGCCTTTGCAGCGCAAGGCTCAATCGCCACCACATACGCGGGCGTTCCCACACTGACAGGCAACGGCCTCGTGTTGACCTCGATGGGCATGGCCGGCAGCCAGAGCATCTGGCGCATCCGCAACACCAGCACCTTCGACAAGGTCGTCACGTTTCAATCAGCCTCGCAAGGCAACGGCAACAATGGCGGTTTCACAGTCACCATCACCATACCAGCGATGTCAGATGTGACGCTGCCCAGCAGCAACGCGGGTACCCACAAGCTGATGTTCCAAGGTAAGCAGATTGACGTCAAGGCCTCAGGCAGCCAGACTTTCAATCCTTCAACCATGATTGCATCCGTTGAGGGCAACGACACCCTGAATAGCGGCAATGGCAATGATACATTGCGTGGCAACGGCGGAGACGATGTCCTCAACGGCGATGCGGGCAATGACAACCTCGATGGCGGCACCGGCACCGACAAGCTTGATGGTGGGGATGGAAACGACACCATAACGGGCGGCGAGGGCAATGACGCGCTTTTCGGCGGCGCTGGCGATGACACCTTCGTGGTGGAATGGTCTGTGTCTGGTGACAAGTACGATGGCGGTGATGGCGTGGACACCTTCCGCGCCGACCTCAATAATCTCGACATGTACAAGCAGGAGATCGATCTTGCGAATGGCACCAACAACTGGGGTGACACTTTTGCCAATATCGAAAATCTAGTTGGCAGCAATGTTGACGACAAGCTCTGGGGCACCGCAGGTGCCAATGAATTCCATGGCCGCGCTGGCAATGACCTTCTGGACGGTCGCGCTGGCAACGACAGGCTTTCCGGCGAAGCGGGCAATGACACGCTGATTGGCGGTACTGGTGCTGACAAGCTTGACGGCGGCGACGGCGTCGATCTGGCGGATTATTCCGGCTCTGGCGCTGGTGTGAAGGTCAGCCTTGCCGCAGGCACGGGCCTGGGCGGTGATGCTGAAGGCGACCTGCTGTCCACGATTGAAAATGTCATGGGATCAAAGTTCGCTGACGTTTTGACGGGCGATGCAAAAGCAAATGCTTTGTCGGCTGGCGCTGGCAATGATGTGATTGTCGGCAGTGGCGGCGGTGATGCCATTGATGGTGGTGCCGATAGCGATGCCGTTGACTATTCGAATTCCAATGCTGCGGTGACGGTGAGCCTCGCCACGGGTCTTGGCCTTGGCGGATTTGCGGAAGGTGACAAACTCGGCAACATCGAAAATCTCGTTGGCTCCAGGTTCAACGATGTATTGACGGGCAGCCTCACGGACAACTTGCTCAACGGTGGCGATGGTGCCGATAACATCAAGGGCGGCGAAGGTCGCGATGCGATTGACGGCGGCAATGATAATGACTCACTTTTCGGTGATGCCGGTGACGACAAGATGTCCGGCGGCCTTGGCAATGACCGTTTGACAGGCGGTGCTGGCGCAGACTCCATCAATGGCGGCGACGGCAGCGACACAGCGGACTATCGCCATTCTGACAAAGGTGTCGACGTCAGTCTCATCACCAATGCGGGCCTGAATGGCGACGCGCAAGGCGATGTGCTGTCATCCATCGAAAATCTTGCAGGTTCGAAATTCGCCGATACACTCATCGGCAATGATAATGTCAATCGCCTCACAGGTGCTGCCGGTGAAGACAAGATCTATGGCATGGGTGGCAATGACTACATCGCCACCGGCGGCGGTTATGACTATGTCGATGGCGGTTTTGGCGTTGACACCGTGACCTACGAAGATTCATGGGATTACGTGATCGTCAACCTCACGACCGGCAAGAACCAGTATGGCGAAGCCTCACGTGACGTTTTGGTGAATGTCGAGAACATCGTGGGTTCGATCTACAACGACACCATCACTGGCGATACGGGGGCCAACCGTTTGACCGGTGGTGCAGGTGATGACGTGTTGAGCGGCTTGGGCGGCAACGACTACCTTTATGGCAGCGCAGGCAACGACAAGATGACAGGTGGAACCGGTGCCGACGTCTTCGTATTCAACCTGGGCTTTGGCAACGACACCATCACGGACTTCTGGACGGGTGCTGGTCGCACCGACCGCATCTGGCTGCAAGGGGCTGGTGCCACGGGCCAGAACGCGCCGGAATGGAGTGTTGCAAACAGCGTGGGCGGAGCCGTCATCACCATCGCGGGCCAGGGCAGCATCACCCTCACCGGCGTCACAGTTGCGCAACTGCACCTCGACGACTTCATCTTCACTTGAAGTCCTTGAGGTGAAGCCCGCGCGTGGCTGTCAGCCGAAGGTTCCATCGAGCTTCATCATGGGTTCTGCCGGCACGATCTCGAGCCTTGCTCGTGTTTTGATTTCCTTGGCAAAGCGGGACATGATGAAGGCCGGAATATCCTGGGCAGGCACGGGCCGTCCTGTCAGATATCCCTGGATGTAGTCACACTGGATATCTTGAATGATGGCCGCCTGCTCCGGCGTTTCAATGCCTTCCGCCGTGACCTTGAGACCAAGATTGCGACTGAGACTCATGATCGAAGACAACATGCCGCGCACCCGTGGCTTTTGTTCCATGGCCGTGATGAAGCTGCGATCAATCTTCAGTTTTGAAAACGGGAACTTCCACAGGTAGCTCAAACTGGAATAGCCAGTGCCAAAGTCGTCGAGCACGATGGGGCAACCCATGTCACGCAGCGACTCAAGCTGCGACAACACCACATCGGCATCACCCATCATCGTACTCTCGGTGATTTCCACTTCGAGGCGATAAGCCGGGAAGCTTGAGAGTTCGAGCGCGTTGTGCACGTCGGTCAACAGCGTACCGTCAAGGAATTGCTCGGGCGACACATTGACGGCAACGGTCAAGTGCTGTGGCCAATGCACGGCCGTGCGGCAGGCCTCCGCCATGGCCCAGGCGCCGATTTTGCTGATAAGGCCAGCATCTTCTGCCACTGGAATGAATTCTGTGGGGGAAATAAAGCCAAGCCCCGGATGCTTCAGCCGCAGCAAGGCTTCAAAGCCAGCAAGCTCGCCGGACTGGCTGTTGAAATAGGGCTGGTAGTTCAAGCTGAGATAGTGGTGCTCCAGGGCTTCATGCACCGCCGTCAACACATCGACTTTGCGACGCGAGGCTTGCGACAATGTGGGATTGAAAAAGGCATAGCCAGGCCCGCCCCTCTCGGTTGCCGACTTGTAGGCAAGGCCAGCATTCTGCAGCAGCGTGACGGCGTCCAGTTCAGTGGGGCTCGACAAGGCCACGCCAGCGCCGATGTCTATGGTGAGCTTCCGATCAACCCAGTCAATGGGTTCAATCAAGGCGTTGAGCAGGGATTTTGCTCGCGTCATGGCTTCCAGCGGATCGGCCAGGACAGGCACAAAAACGGCAAAGCTGCGATAGTCAAGTCGGCAGCACAGCGTATGAGGCTCAACCACCGTATGGAGACGCGCAGCCAGCGCCGAAACCATGTAGTCACCCACATGACGACCCAGCGACCCCGCCAGGCGTGGCAGCCCAGTGAGGCCAAATTCGATCATGGCGGCCAGCGGTGGGTGGTCGCCTGCTGCCTTGAAATGGGCATCAACTCTTGTCATGAAAGCCGAACGATTGAGCAGGCCCGTCAACTGATCGAGCGTGAGCAGACGATTGACGTCGTCTTCCAGACGCGCCTTCTGGCGCCGCAGTTGTTGGATTTCGTTATGGAGTTCGTTGGACATCAGTTGCGCCGTTGAAAGTCAATTGTCATAAATCTTAACGGGCTGGAAGTGAAGCAGTGGTAAATTTTTTACTGGGACCAGTCACATATCATGCAAATGCTCAGTTGTTTTGGCGTTCCGGGTAACAGGTTGCAGGCTCTTGGCCTTTCTCTGCTGTTGCTTGTTCTGGGTTGCAACCTGGCCCAAGCCCGCGAAACCTATGTTCAGTTCGCCGAAAGGATATTGGCCAACCCGCCAGAAGGTTCCGAAGTCAGACCCGATCTTGAAGCTGCGGTGCTTAGCGCAACCAACTCATATCTGTCTTCCAAGGGTCTGAAGCCGCTCAAGCCGGCGAATCAGATACTCAAAAAAGCAGCCAGGGCCCAGGCCATGGACCTTATGATGCAAGGCGGCATGGGACATGTATCCAGCACCGGCCATAATTTTGAAAGTCGAATCCGGGCCTTCCACCAGGGCCAGATGTTTCTGGCCCCCATGGCCGAAAATGCCGCACGTCTGCGCAACACCGAACTCTCAGATGCCGCCAAGGCGCAAGCGCTGGTCCAACAATGGATCAAATCATCCGGCCATCGCAGGAACATGACCAATCGGACTTATCAGAGCATCGCAATAGGCGTGGTGAGCCAAGGTAACAATGTCTATGCCGTGCAAATTTTTTCAGGCCCGGTTGTGAAGACAAACATTATGACGGGGCAGAGCCAAAACTAGACGGCCCCGAAAAGCATTCGAGGCCGCTGTTTCACATTGCTGGTGCAGCAAGCGCTGCCCGTGGTCCGGCCAGTGCCCGCTGAGCCGCATTTTTCACGGCCTTTTGCAGCTTTTCGAACGCCCGCACCTCGATCTGGCGGATACGTTCGCGCGACACATCGAATTCTTTCGACAGGTCATCCAGCGTGGCGGGGTCATCCTGCAGCTTGCGAGCTTCAATCACACGACGCTCACGATCCGTCAGTTTGGTCAGCGCCTCCGTGAGGAAGCCATTGCGCATGGACGATTCCTCGTTCTGCGCCAAAACTTCTTCCTGGCTGTCAGAACTGTCCACCAGCCAATCCTGCCACTCGCCATCGCCATCGCCGTCGGCACGCAACGTGGCATTCAACGACGTATCACCACCCAGGCGACGATTCATCGAAATCACTTCCGACTCTTCAACACCCAATTTGGTAGCAATCAGCTTCACCTGTTCGGGCTTCAGATCACCCTCTTCCAGAGCCTGAATCTGCCCCTTCACCTTGCGCAGGTTGAAAAACAGCTTCTTCTGGTTGGCAGTGGTCCCCATTTTCACCAGCGACCATGAGCGCAACACAAACTCTTGAATGGAAGCCTTGATCCACCACATAGCGTAGGTGGCAAGCTTGAAGCCCTTGTCCGGTTCGAATTTTTTGACAGCCTGCATCAGGCCAATATTGCCTTCCGATATGACGTCGCCGATGGGCAGGCCATAGCCGCGGTAGCCCATGGAAATTTTCGCCACCAGGCGGAGATGGCTGGTGATCAGCTTGTGCGCGGCTTCCGTGTCGCCGTGCTCTTTCCAGCGCTTGCCCAGCATGTATTCTTCCTCAGGCGCCAGCATGGGGAATTTGCGAATTTCTTGCAAATAGCGGTTAAGACTGCCCTCTCCGGCAGCGATTGCTGGTAGTGAAACTGTCCTTGCCATTGTATTTCCTTTCCCTCCCCGCTCTAGGGAGGCTTCCGACCCTCGCGATATAGGGTGCGGTTCTGTATTTTAAAGTCACAACAAAAGTTGCTGTTTAGATAATTGTTGTTACGCTGAAATGTTCCCCGGAGATTGCACCCGCAATTCATGGTGAAGTTGTGACAGGGCATCCGGAAGCGCTGCCTCAAAATGTAGCGGCTTGCCCGATCGGGGATGCTCAAAGCCCAAGACTGCCGCATGAAGTGCCTGCCCTTTCAATGCGTTAACGGCCTGTCTTGCAGCTTCGGACAGTTTGCTGAGCGACGATTTGAAGCCCCCGCCATAGACATGATCCCCCAGCAGGGGATGGCCGACATGCGCCATTTGCACGCGAATTTGATGGGTCCGCCCGGTTTCCAGGTTGCAGCGCACCAGACTTGCGACGTCACCAAAACGTTCCATCACTTGATAATGAGTGATCGCTTCCTTGGCATCATCGCGGGTGCTGACGGCCATCTTCTGCCGATTGCTTGTGGATCGGGCGATGCCGGTCGTGATTGTGCCTGCCGGTCGCTGGGGCACGCCCCAGACGAAGGCGAAGTAAGCCCGTTGCAAGCGACCGTCACGGCCGTGGGCCTGGAATTGCTCGGACAGGCTTTGATGTGCCGCATCGTTCTTGGCGATGACCAGAAGCCCCGACGTATCCTTGTCAAGGCGGTGCACAATTCCGGGACGTTTGACGCCGCCAATCCCAGATAGTGAGTCGCTACAATGTGCCAGCAACGCATTTACCAAAGTGCCGCTGTCATGACCCGCTGCGGGGTGTACCACGATTCCAGCCGGTTTGTTGATGATGATGACGTGCCTGTCTTCGAACACTACATCAAGCTCTATGCGCTCAGCTGCTGGAGCAGCGGGTTTGGGGACTGGAAGTACGATATCGACTCGCTGCAACGCTTTCAATTTCAATCCCGCGTCATCGACAAGCTTGTTCTCGACTTTCACCTGGCCCTCGGCAATAAGGCGCTGAAAGCGGGCCCGGCTGATGTCGGGGAAGCTGCGCGCCAGAAACCGATCGAGGCGTTCCACTTGATCAGTTCTGGCCGAAAGATGTTGAGGAGTTGATGTCATATGACCAGCGATAGCACAGACTCACCCCCCGTCTACCCCGGACCATCTCCAGCGCTGTTGCGGTTGGTAAAGATCATGGGCGTTATACTTGTCTTGCTGTTCCTTGGCCTGATCGGCGGCATCATCTGGAAAGCCACCCATAAACCACCGGAATTGAAAGAGGTCGTTTTGGAACTCGGAATTGATCCGGCCAGCATCCGGCACCTGGAACTGGACGGCAACACGCTGGCCATTGCGACGGAAGCTGAATTGCTGGTGGTGGATGTGGCCAAGCGCAAGGTTATTATACGGCATCTGAAGCCTTAGAGGCAGTCCCTCTCCGTCAGTCGCTTTGCGCCTGCCACCTCTCCCACAAGCGGGCGAGGATATGCTTTTCCTCGCCCGCTTGCGGGAGCGGTGGCACGCCGCAGGCGTGACGGAGAGGGAATTCTGACATCGTACTTGCTATCGCCACGACGGCCCTGTTACTTTGTCCGAACGCTCCCTTCGTCTATCGGTCAGGACGGCAGCCTCTCACGTTGCAAAGACGGGTTCGATTCCCGTAGGGAGCGCCACTGGTCAACGGTTGCAAACTTCGCTAATCCCATATCATGTCGCCCAAGGATATTGAACAGCTGATTGGCCGTGTCGCTTTGGGCGACCGTACGGCATTCCACGCACTCTATGCGGCAACCTCGGCGAAACTCTTTGGCATCTGTCTGCGTGTCTTGAAGAACAGAACGGATGCAGAAGACGTGTTACAGGAAGTATTCATCAAGATTTGGCACAATGCCGGAAAGTACCAGGTGTCGGGCTACAGCCCCATCACCTGGCTCGTGACCATTGCCCGAAACCAATCCATCGACAAGCTTCGCGCCCGCAAGCCTGTGTCGGTGGAGCTTGATGAAGCTCATGACATTGCCGACAGGGCCGCCACACCGGAACAGCAAGTGGTGCTGGGTGGCGAAGTGGCACGTTTGCGTCTCTGCCTCGACAAACTCTCCCCCGGCCGCGCCGAAGCTGTGAAGGCGGCCTACATGGAGGGCTACAGCTATCAAGAACTGGCTGACCGCCTGAACCAGCCCTTGAACACCGTGCGCACCTGGCTGCGCCGCAGTTTGATGTCGTTGAAGGAGTGCCTGTCATCATGACGGATGGCACGCCTCTGGGCAGGGAAGACGACGCGCTGGCAGCGGAATATGCGCTGGGCATATTGCAGGGCGATGTGCGCGATGCCTTTGCACGGCGCATGACGGTAGATGCTGCATTGCAAGACGCCGTGCGGCGCTGGGATGAGCATTTCGTTGCTTTTTCACATGAAGTTGCTGACGTGCAACCGTCCCGGCAGATCGAAACGGCAATCGAACGGCGGCTGTTTGGCGCGGTGCCAGCCGTCCAGCCTTCGATTTGGAACAGCCTCGGATTCTGGCGCGGCTTGGCCGTTGCATCGCTGGCAGCCGTCGTTACCCTGGGTGCATGGAATCTCCGTCCGCCTGCCGAGGTTGCGGGGGCTGGTCTTGTGGCGCAGGTGGCGGGTGAAGCCAATGCCGTCAAACTCGTGGCCTACTACGATGAGGGCAAAGGTCAATTGCGGTTGAACCGAACAGAGGGTGCTGCGGTACCAGGCCGGAGTTTCGAATTGTGGTTGATTGCTGGAAACGATGCGCCAGTTTCACTGGGACTGTTGCCCACTCAAACCAATGGCACTTTTGTTGTACCTGTCAACTTGCGTGAAAAACTCAAGGGCGGTACATTGGCCATCAGTGATGAACCCGCAGGCGGGTCGACCACGGGTGCTCCCACGGGCGCTGTGTTGGCCACCGGGCAGTTGACGAACGTCTGATCACGAAGTCGTTATCAAACTCTTCACCATCACCTGAAACTTTTCAGAAACCACCTCCGTGACTGCTGATGTCCCCCACGACCGGGGAACCAAACCTACAGTCAAACGGAGAAAACCATGACAAGCCTTCGCACCGCCCTTTTTGCCACCCTGATTTCGATCAGCGCCACCTCTGCTTTTGCTGCCAACCCCGATGTGGGCGGTGCGCCGATGTATGAAAACAAGAACATCGTTGAAAACGCCGTGAACTCCAAGGATCACACAACACTGGTTGCCGCTGTGAAAGCCGCCGGCCTGGTTGACACGCTGATGGGCGCTGGCCCCTTCACTGTTTTCGCACCCGTCAATTCAGCCTTCGACGCTTTGCCCGCAGGCACGGTGGACACGCTGCTGAAGCCTGAAAACAAGGCCACTTTGACCAAGATTTTGACCTGTCACGTGGTGGCCGCCAATGCCATGGCTGCCGACGTTGCCAAGATGGCGATGGATGATGGTGGTTCACACGAAGTGACCACGGTGGGTGGCTGCAAACTGAAGCTCTCCGTCAAGGACAATGTTGTCATGATCACCGATGAAGCAGGCGGCATGGCCAAGGTCACCATCGGTGATGTCAAACAATCCAACGGTGTCATCCATGTGATCGACAAGGTTCTTCTCCCGAAGATGTAAGCCCGTCACGTGATGCACTGAAGGAACTCCTCTGGCCGGGACGGTCAGGGGAGTTTTTTATGCTCCGAGCGGCCGTTCACGCAGTCGTTATCAGTCTTGCAGATACAAGCTGAAACTTTTCATTCACCCTGTTCGTGGCTGCTTTTGACCCCGCCAATGGGGCAACCAAAATCAATCACTGGAGAAACCCCCATGACCATCCTTCGCATGTCCCTCGTTGCAGCGCTCGTTGCAGGCTCAGCCACAATCACCCTCGCCAAGAATCCCAATGTCGGCGGTGCACCGATGTTTGAAAACAAGAACATCGTCGAGAACGCTGTCAATTCCAAAGACCACACCACACTCGTGGCCGCCGTCAAGGCTGCGGGCCTCGTTGACACTTTGATGACACCAGGCCCCTTCACAGTACTCGCTCCCGTCAACAAGGCGTTCGGTGCCTTGCCCGCAGGTGCTGTCGACAATCTTCTGAAGCCTGAAAACAAGGATCAGCTTGTCAAGGTGCTGACCTGCCACGTGATCCCGGCCAAGGCCTTGAGTTCGGCCATCAAGAAAATGGTGAAGGATGATGGCGGCGTACATGAAGTCACTACGGTTGGTGGCTGCAAGCTGAAACTTTCCATGAAGGGCAGCAAGGTTCGCATCACCGATGAAAATGGCCGCGTGGCACGCGTCACCATTGCCGATGTGAAGCAATCAAACGGTGTCATTCATGTGATTGACAAGGTTCTTCTGCCAAAGGGTTGAGGCCAGCGCCAAACACATGAACTCTCCGGCAGGCGGGCCCTGCCGGAGAGGCTTACAAAAAATCGGGAACCGCCATCATGTCAAATCAAACCCAGGGCCGCCTGATCAAGCGGCAAAAACTCTCTACCCGCTTGACACACTGGATCTGGGCCATCTGCCTGTTCTTTCTACTCTTGTCGGGCTTGCAGATTTTCAATGCTCACTCCGCACTTTATCTCGGTGACCAGACGGGCTTCACTTACGAGAATGCGATTTACGAGATCGAAGGTTTTCCGTCCTGGATGACGCTGCCATCGACGCAGGACCTCGCCACGGGCCGGGTCATCCATTTCTTCTTCGCCTGGATATTTGTTGTCACCTTGTTGGTGTGGTTGATCGCGTCACTACGTAACCGGCATGTGCGCAAGGACCTCTTGCCTACCGCGAAGGATGCGAAAAATTTCGTGCCCGACATTCGCGATCACCTGCGACTGAAGCTGGTGCACAGCGTGCGCTATTCGCCGTTGCAGAAGCTGGCCTACGGCGGCGTGCTGTTCGTATTGTTTCCGTTGATCATTCTGACAGGCCTCAGCATGTCGCCCGGCATGAATGCCGTGCTGCCGTGGTTGCCTGAACTGTTTGGCGGTCGACAATCGGCGCGCACGGTTCATTTCATCGTCATGGCGTTGCTTGTTGGTTTTTTCATCGTCCACATGGCGATGATTGTTCTGGCGGGTCCTCTCAATGAACTCCGGTCCATCATCACCGGCCGCTATCGCCTGTCAGCAAAGCCAGCGAAGGAGATCAACAATGTCTAAGCTCATTCTCTCGCGCCGGTCATTGTTGCGGGCAGGCCTGGCGTCAGCGGCGGCCTTGCCTCTGGGAGGCTGTGAAGCCTTCGACTTTCTGCGCGACCGCGACAATGCCATGCGCAAGTTCATGATCAGCATGAACAACCTCACCTATAAATCCCAGCGCCTGTTGCTGTCGGCTGATCAATTGGCAACTGAATTTTCTGCTGATGATATCAAGCAGGATCAGCACCCCAACGGCTCCACAGAACCTGACACCGATGACTATGTCGCGTTACAAGAAAAGAACTTCACTGACTATCAGCTTGAAGTGAATGGCCTCGTTGATCGGCCCATGCGTTTCACGCTTGATGCGTTGAAGGCTATGCCCCAGCGCACGCAAATCACAAGGCATGATTGTGTCGAAGGCTGGAGTTGCATCGCGAAATGGCAAGGCGTGCCACTGCAACAGATCCTTGATCAGGTCGGCGTGAAGCCTGAGGCGCGCTACGTGATGTTCCACTGCTTCGATGCAATCGAAAAAGGTCTGAGCGGCGAAATCCTCTACTATGAATCCATCGACCTCATCGACGCTCGTCATCCGCAGACCATTCTGGCCTATGCCATGAACGACAAGCCCCTGCCGGTGGAAAATGGTGCACCGTTGCGTGTGCGCGTGGAACGGCAATTGGGTTACAAGATGGCAAAATACATCAAGCGCATCGAACTGATCGCCGAATTTTCACAAATCGGCGAAGGCCACGGCAGCTATTGGGCGGACCGGGGTTATGAGTGGTACGCGGGGATTTGAGGTAAATTCTCCCTCGGCCCCTCTTGGCCGGGGGAGTACCCCGAAGGGGAGGGGGTGGCTCGGCACACGAGATTTCACCTGTTGAGGCACCCCCTCTCCCCTTCGGGGTACTCCCCCAGCTTCGCTGAGGGAGGAAAAGAGTCTATCAATCCTGAAACGGATCGCGCATCAATATCGTGTCATCGCGTTCTGGTGATGTGCTCAGCAGCGCCACGGGGCATTCGATCAGTTCTTCGAGGAAGCGGACATATTTGACAGCTTGAGCCGGAAGATCGTTCCATGATCGTGCTCCCGCTGTGGTGCCGCTCCAGCCTTCGAAGCTTTCGTAGATGGGTTCCACTCGCTTCTGCGCCTCTTCGGCAGCGGGGAAGCGTTCAATGACTTTACCGTCAAGACGATAGCCAATGCCGACCTTGATGTCTTCGAGGCCATCAAGCACATCAAGCTTGGTAAGGGCGATGCCCTGGATACCAGACGTCTTGATCGCCTGCCGCACCAGGATGGCGTCGAACCAGCCGCAGCGGCGCTTGCGGCCAGTCACCGTGCCAAATTCACGACCGCGCTGACCAATCCATTCGCCGACGTCATTGGCTTGCTCGGTCGGGAATGGGCCGGAGCCCACACGCGTCGTGTAGGCCTTGCAGATGCCCAGCACATAATTCACAGCCGATGGCCCCATACCAGTTCCGGCAGCGGCCTGGCCTGCCACGGTATTGGAAGAGGTGACGTAGGGATAGGTGCCATGGTCAATGTCGAGCAGGATGCCTTGCGCACCTTCGAACAGGATGCGGTTGCCCTTCTTGCGATGTTGATCAAGAAGGTCCCAGACAGCATCGGCGTAAGGCAGGATTTTTGGCGCAATGTCGGCCAGCTCCTGGAGCACCGAGGCGGCAGTGATTTCAACAACACCCATGCCACGGCGCAGTGCATTGTGGTGGGTCAGCATGCGATCAATCTTTGGGCCGATGGTGGTGAGGTCAGCCAGGTCATTCACGCGAATGGCGCGTCGGCCCACCTTGTCTTCATAGGCCGGGCCAATGCCGCGGCCCGTGGTGCCAATCTTGCCATCACCCGCTGCCGCTTCGCGTAACTGGTCGAGTTCACGATGCAGCGGCAGAATGAGCGTGGCATTGCCGGCAAGGCGCAAGTTATCACGCGATATTGCAACGCCCTGGCCTTTCAGTTTTCCGATCTCGGAATCAAGCGCCCATGGATCAACAACGACACCATTGCCGATGACGGACATTTTCCCGGGGCGGAGAATACCTGATGGCAGCAGCGAGAGTTTATAAGTGGTACCGTTGATGACAAGGGTGTGGCCCGCATTATGACCGCCCTGAAACCGCGCCACCACATCGGCGCGTTCGGAAAGCCAGTCCACGATCTTGCCCTTGCCCTCATCGCCCCATTGGGCACCGACCACTGCCACGTTTGCCATTGCAGGCTCCCTTCAAAAGGCGAAAACGGCCCCTCACGAGATTGGGACTCGCAGGGGCCGTTGACCGTCCTTACAGTAAAATGCGCGGGGTGCAACCGGGGAAAGGTCCCCTCCCCCCTTCGCGGTACTCCCTCAACAAGTTGGGGGAGAGCCAACCGCCAGTCCTTCCCCAACTTGTTGGGGAAGTGCCCGAAGGGCGATTGGGGTCTTACTCCACCACACTCACCTGCATTCCCTCAGGCCACGAAATCTTGTAGCCGGTGTTCAGAACGTTTTCGGCTTGTGGTTCGAGTGTGAAATCCCAGGCGAGCACACCGCGTTTCTTGTCGAGATCGCGGATGGTGGCGGGAGTCATGCCGGGCATCTCGGTGATTTCGATGTCCTTGTTGGCGGTGAAGGGCACGCGATCAATCACGCGCACAGCCATGGCTTGTGTGTGCAGGTTCTTGATCGTGATATCCCATGCGCGTTCATCAACGTTGGAGGACGTGAGGAAACCTTCTTCGCCTGCCACCCGCTTCACTTCGGCGCGTTTGACTTTCAACAGATCATCAGCGCCATAACCAAGTTCGGCCTTCTCCGATGGATTAAGCAATGGGAGACTGCCCTGTCCTACATAGACGCCATCGCGGAACAGATTGACGATGCCCGGCAGTTGCGGCCCTGTGCCCGCGACCGTGAATGCGGCCGACAAATAGGCCGTGGTGTCAACGCGCGGCACAACGATGGCAGAGAGTGTGGTTTCCACCTGACCTGAGGTGATGCGCACTTTCTTGCTTTGACCAGCGTTGTCGACACTGACCCGGCCCGCAATGGCGTAGGTGGCCTGAAAGCCTGCGGCATCAACAGTGGCCTGGCGCTGCAAGATTGCTTTCTTGGATTTGGCAACGATCTGGGTACTGCGGGTCAGAGTTTGCTGCTCCTTGTTATCATCGTACAATTCAGCCTCGGCTACGGGTGCGGGGGCAACAGCGGAAGGCTCGCTTGCAAGACGTGGAGGTTCCAGCTTGCTGACTTCCCAAGCCGCCATATCGGGCGCTGCGGTGCTGCCGCTGGGTCGTGCAGTAGAAAGTGTCAGTAACACATCCTTCCACACTTCACCGGTATTTTGGGTCACCTCACCGCGCTGAATGAGGTCAAGCATCGGCTTTGTCTTGCCGTCGCCAATCGTGAGGCGCGCATCATAGAATGGTGTCCATGCGGCTTCCTGTACGCGGTAGGACACACGCACTGTACCTTTCGCCGCCGCAGTCGCTTCGACGTTCACCACCACTTCCGTGCGATATTCCTCTGACGGTGCGAGTTCGTTCAACTTGGCGGAGAGTTCATTGATCTTCTCGTCGATATCGCGCTGGCGGCTTTGCGCACTCATCACGTCTTTCGACAACCCGGCAAGACGGACACCCACCACGTCGAGCAACGAACTCAACTGTAACGCATCAATGGATTTCGTGGTTTCGGTTGTCGATTGCGGAATCAGTTGTTTTTCGGCCAATCCATAAAGAATGTTGCGCTGCTGATTGAGGTCGGCCACCGTCTGATCAAGACCCTGTCGTTCGACCTGCAAATTCTGGATGTCTTTTTCCAAAGTCTTGCGTTGCGCATCAATTGATGCGGACCCCAGATAGCGGTTGCGCGTGTCAACCGAGCCCACCTGCAAATCCCCCTCGCCCACCCCTTCAACCCGAATCGACTGGGCGTCGATGTTCTGCGGCAGGTCGGTCAGGATCAGGCTGTGGCTGCCCTGGGGCACGTCATAGGCCACCTCCCGCACGATATCAGCACCCTGCGGAAACACCGTCACCGCGTCGATTTTTGAACTGGGTGTAAACTCGGTGGCGTAGACATTTGTACAAGCGGTGGTGGCCAGCAGCAAGCTGGCAAGCATCATTTTCATGGGGGTTTCTCCTGTCGTTCCCAGATCCCTCGCCAGAGTAGAAGACCGCGACCTTGGCAATTCTGTGGTGGGCGCATGGCCACGAGATATTAGCCATGAAAATTCTCACCGTTGACGGCAGCGCAACATTTGGGCCAAAACACTGTTTGGGGCGCAACAACGGTAGGTGATCATGATTACACGCAAACTCGGGCTTGGCCTCTTTCTTCTCCTTTCAACTTCACCTGCGAGCCTTGCCGCCGCAACGGCAGAGGAAGCCGCCAGCATTGTGGCATCAATCCAGACCTACTTGGGAAAAGAGCCAGGTGTGGTGACAGTGACACCGGATGGCGATGGCTACGTGATTGCGTTTGATATGACGCCGTTTCTGAAAAAGGTCACCGAAGCCGGTTTCACAGCCAAAGTTGATCCCTATCGCTTGAAGGCTGTACCACAGGGAAATGGATTGTGGGCGGTCACGTCTTCGGCACCTTTTGCCGCCTCGGCGTCAGTGCCCAATGTTTTCAATTTTGCCATGGAAAGCCCCAAGGTGGAATGGAAGGGAACCTACAGTGACAAGCTCTTCGCTTTCATGGACCGGGATTACAGCGTTTCTAAATTGAGCATTTCGCAAACCCAGACGGACCCCAGCACCAAAATCATGACCAATGGTGCCACGGTAATCGACTCAATCGTCGGCAAGGGCGCAGCCACTGACCTTGGCAATGGCCTCATTGACAACGGTGGCACCTTGACGTTCAGCGGGTTGTTGAGTTCAACAACAATCGAAATGCCGCCGGAATTGGTGGCAGCGGGCACGCCGAACATCAACTATGTCATCAACGTGGAAAAGGGCAACTATGTCACGGAAATGAAGGGCGTGTCACAGAAGTCTTTGTTTGATGTGCTGGCGTTTTTCGTTTCGCATCCCACGAAGGACTTGATCATCAAGGATCAGGCTGTGCTCAAGGAAAAGCTGCTCGCTGCATTGCCTTTCTTTGCCAATCTGCAATCAGACAGCACATTTGAGAACCTGAATGTTGAAACGGGCTACGGCAAGTTTGGCGTGACTTCCGGTAAGGTCGGCGTTGGTCTGAGTGGTGCTGTGAAACAGGGACATGCGGGCGAAAGCTTCGAAATCAACGGCTTCACGTCGCCTGCCACATTGCCCCTGCCGCCCTGGAGCAAAGGGCTTGTTCCCAGCAAGATGAAAATCGGATTTGATTTTTCCAATATGGACTTCGAAGCGCCGTCACGGAAATTCATCACGGAAATGGATGTGAGCAAGAATGACCCGGTGCCGCCAGGTTCTGAGCAGGCCTATCTCCAGGCCTTTGCGCCAACAAACGGCGTGACGCTGACAATTCCACCGGGAGAAATAACAGCTGACCTATACAGTCTTGCCTATGAAGGCACATCCGACATCAGCTTTGCAGGTTTGCCGAAGGTCAGCGCAAAGTTCCGCATGACCGGCATGGACAAGGTCATCGCACAGTTACAACAGGCCGCTGCGGACCCTACGGCACAACAGGCCATGGCGATGCTGTTTGCAGCCAAGGGCATCGGCAAGGCCGATGGTGATGCCACCGTCTGGGACGTGACGATGAGCCCCGAAGGCAAGCTGCTGGTCAATGGCACCGATTTGTCATCGATGATGGGAGCGATTGCTCCACCGCCTCCGCCGCCACAGCCTTAAACGCAAAGAGACAGTTTGCTTTTCGGCAAACTGTCTCTGACCTTAAGTTCGGGGACAGCTTGCAAGAAAGAGCAAGCAGTCCCCCATCATAGATCGATTTGCTTTCAGCCCTTGCGTGAAAACATCAAGCCTGCGGCTGGCACCACAAGCCCTGCGATGACGGCTTTAACCGCGTCTCCAAACAGGAAAGGCGTCAGCCCCCAGTTGATGGCGGCTTGCGCGGCTGCACTCGCATCCAAGCCTTGGGTCTTGGCCGCCCAGATGGCAAGCCATATCAGGCCTGGAACATAGAGCACGGCTGCGCCGGCAATGGTGGCGAGAACAGATTTCAGGATTGTG
>JANNNG010000058.1:0-2733 GCA_031398425.1 Hyphomicrobiales bacterium
AAGTCTAACCGGGCTTTAAGCGGCTCAGTTATAAATCCTCCTGTTTCCAATACCTTTCTTGAACGCTCTAGATATTGCTTTGCAATCCTGTATTCTGGAACGCCACGTGTTTGATCCGCGCAATGTGCCTTTGCCGCAAGCGCGTATCATGCTTGAACAGGCTTTGGGCAAGGCTGCCGCATGATTGGCCGCTTGAACCATATCGCGATTGCCGTACCTGATCTTGCTGCGGCTTCTGCGCTCTATGTCGAGATGCTGGGTGCGAAGGTTTCTGCACCACAGCCGTTGCCGGATCACGGTGTGACGGTTGTATTCATCGAATTGCCCAACGCGAAAGTGGAACTGCTGGAACCCTTGGGCGACGCGTCGCCTATATCGACGTTTCTCGCGAGGAATCCATCAGGTGGCATGCATCACGTCTGCTATGAAGTCGAAGATATCATGGCTGCACGTGAGCATCTGATTGAGAAAGGTGCCCGCGTGTTGGGAGACGGCAAGCCAAAGACAGGTGCTCATGGCAAGCCAGTGGTTTTCCTGCATCCGAAAGATTTCAACGGCACCTTGGTGGAGCTTGAACAGGCATGAAGCTGACTAGTGCCATCGCCATCTATTTCATCATCTGGTGGTTGGTACTGTTTGTGGTGCTGCCATTTGGGGTGAAGAACTCCGCTGAGGCTGGAGAAACCGTGGAGGGCGGCAATGATGAAGGCGCCCCTGTTGCGCATGGATTGAAATGGAAGGCGGGGGTGACGACGGTTGTTGCAACGGTGGTTTTTGCTGTAGTTTATTGGCTGTTGGTGAATGATGTTCTCAGTACAATTGATCTGCCGTTCCTCCGGGATATGCCGAAGTTGTAACATTCGCTTGCACGCAGGCTTCTGCTATCATATATTGATAGCATGAACAGTCGGCACAAGAGGACCCTCGAAGCTGTTTTCGCTGTGCCGACGAAAACAAATATCGCGTGGGCCGACATTGAGGCATTGTTGATAGCAGTCGGGTGCACATTGACTGAGGGGGCCGGCTCTCGTGTGAAATTCAGCCAGGGCGCTGAGACACTGAGTTTCCACAAACCGCATCCACGCAAGGAAGCAATTCGATATCAAGTGAAAGATGCTCGCGCATTTTTTGAGAAAATTGGAGTGAGACCATGAACACCATTCAGTATAAGGGTTATCAGGCGAATATCGTGTATGAGGCTGACGATGATTTGCTGGTTGGTCATATCATGCATATCAATGATATCATTGGTTTCCACGGTACTTCACTTGATGAAATGAAGACCGCTTTCAAGGAAGCCGTCGATGACTATCTGGAATACTGCAACAAAGCAGGAAAACAACCCAACAAGCCATTTTCAGGGAAGGTTATGTTTCGCATTGATCCAGAGGTACATGCAAAAGCGGCATTGGCGGCCCAGATGAAAGGTGTCAGTCTGAACCAATGGGCCGAAGAGGTTTTGGAAAAGGCTGTGAGTTGAACAGAGATTACGCACGCCGAAATGCAGAGATTTTCTGATCGGCTTTTTTTTATTTTTCTGTGGGGAATTTAGACTTGTCATACGCTACGGAGGTAAGACTTGATAGGTAGTATCGGATCACTTTAGCGAGAAGCAAATCAACAATGTTTTTTTGCTTGCTTTGCGCTTATATACTTTGGATGATAGGAAGGATTTGCGATATTGTTTGTCTGTTATCTGGATGACAGTGACAATGCGCTAGGTCCAGTAATGACAATTGCTGGCTACTATACCTCTCTGGATTCTTGGGCGAAATTCGAACCTGTTGCTGATAATTTTTTGAACTCTTATGGCGTTGAAGTTCTTCGCGGCAAAGATTTCAGGAGCGGCCACAAAAGTTTCAAAAATTGGCCGTTGCGAAAAAAACTTCAGTTTGTAGATGAACTTTATTTTTTGGCGAAAGAATACCTCGTAGAAGGAGTCTGTTCATCAGCACAAAAAAAAGAATGGCTGCAGATCAAAGCCCACTACAGTGGCTATCAAAACATGTCTCCGCTTGGACTGTGTTTCGCCACTGTCATCTCCGGTATTCTCACAAAAAGCATGGTTTGGCCTCAGATTTTCGCCTCAAAGCTCTCTTTCATTGTGGAAGAGGGCAACAAGAACAACGGAAATTTAGTCAATTATTTTAATTACTTAAAGAAATCTGACGACAAACTTCGTAATGTTCTCGGCTCAATTACTTTTGTTGGGAAGAGGGATTGCAGAGCGATACAAATTGCTGATTTTCTTGCCTTTCATGGAAGACTTGTTTGTGAGAGGTGGGAAAAGGAAGGATATACCCTTGAGTGGGGCCGCAAGGGAGGTGTGGAAGAAACAATACTTCGCTACGTCCGGCACAGATTCAACCGCGCACATGGAAATATCATTGTTGAAGGTACGATCGACGATAGCATGTTGGAGGCAACAAATTTTATGTTTGCTCATGACCCCCGCTTTGGCAAGGGAACTGGTTAGTAGATTTTTTTTCAGAAGCTTGTCCGCCGCTTTTTCAAACAATGCCCCATTGGAGCAAGCTAAGGAAGGAACTCCGCAATAGCAGAAGTAAACTTTGGGATCAGATCATTGGGCTGATCATACCAACGGCTGGATCAATTGACCTTTATCCACTCTCGCTGAGTGATTGAAGTGACTGCGTTGGTGTCGGCTGCAAAGAAGCACCATGCTTCGCAAGCTTTGTCGACGATGTCCTCATAGGTTTTGAAGATGGTGTT
>JANNNG010000081.1:0-2120 GCA_031398425.1 Hyphomicrobiales bacterium
TTGAGCAGAGCATAAAGCGGTGCATCACGTCCCGTCACCATCGCCCGCGCCAGACTGGTGCCGCGCCCGGCAATGGTGATCAAGGGATCGACAATCAATCGTCCATCCACCAGGGGTGACAACTCCGCGCCATATTTTTCAGCCTCCGCTGGACTCAGAAACACCGATGGCACAAGCCTGTCACTCAAATGCGTGTTGATGAGGCGCAGCGTGTTCTTGAGATAGATATAGCCACCCGTCCAGATGCCCCGGCCAAGAAGTGGAAATGCGATTCTGATGCTCACGATGAATTATGCAACCGCGGCCGCTTGCGGCCTCTGCTTGCGCAGGATATCACCCAGCGCAATGCGCAGGCTTTTCTCCGGTGCAAAGCCAAGGGCTGTCTTCAGTTTCGCCGTGGAACCGAGTTGCGAAGGTCGGTCGATGCGGCGCTTGCGCGTTGCATCTTCAGTGACACTGATGGAAATACCCATGACCTCGCCAAGCAATGTCACAAGCTCTGCCACCGACACATCAACACCAGTGGAAACATTGAACACATCGGTGCCACCGCCCTTGGCTGCCATGGTGATCATGGCCACAGCCCGCGCCGTGTCATCGGCATGAATGTAATCCCGCCGCGGCGTCAGGTTGCCAAGTGCAATCGCAGCCGACGTGGCTTCGGGTGCAATCTGCGAAATGATGTCGGGTATCTAATGCCCATTGGGGTCATCGTGGCCAATAGTGTTGAAGATGCGGGCTATGCGGGCGCAATTCTGCGTCCGGTCCGCCCACAGCCTGACCTGTGTTTCGTTGGCGTATTTGGCAATCGAGTAATTGTCGGCCGGTTTGAGCGGACTTTCGTTCTCGACGAGAGCACCCGCATTCCAGTCATAGACAGCCCCGGACGAGGCCAGCGTAAACCGCTTGACGTTGGCGAGTGTCGCGGCCTCCAGCACATTCTCCGTGCCTACCACATTCACGTCAAGCGCATAGGATCTACGGGTTTCGCAGGTGGGAATATGATGCACGGCAGCAAGGTGAATGATTGTGTCCGGTGCAAAATCCTTGAAGGCGCGTTGCAGTTCATCAGTGTCGCGGATGTCGGCGTGATAGGTGCTGAGTTCTGTCTGCGCCGATGGCATGGGCAGACCCACCGACAGATTGTCGAGGATCGCAAGCTTTACACTATCGCTGTTTTGCGCCAGCCATGTCACAGCACGATGTCCGATGAATCCAGCTCCACCGGTCACAAGAATGCGTTGCGGGCGCTCATCGCCTGGCAGTGTGGTCATCATTCTTCTCCGACTGTTTTTGATGCAGGACCTTGCGCAAGCACAAGCAGACTGTAGCCACCCAGCAACTGGGCCGCAAACTTTGTTGAAAACAGTTCAATCCCACGCCGTGCAAGATTGGTCACGGTTGTGGCACCCGAATGCCCCTCCACTGTCTGCTGCGACAGCTTCGTCAATCGCTCATCAACGACCTGATAACCCGCAGCAGCCAAAGTGGCCAAGGCGGTGGAGCGCGAAAAATAGTGGAGATGCCCCACACTTTCCCGGGCGAAATTATGCCTGTCACGCAGCACACCCGACACATGCATGTCCAAAGGTATATGAAAGACAAAGTATTCAGCACGATGGTTCAATGCACGCAGGAAACCGATGTAATCCTCCACATGCTCAAATACATCAATGAGCAGCAGCACGTCATAGTTTTCATTGGTTTTCGCAAAGTCGCCTTGCTCAAAGGTGATGGCGGCATTGCGGCTGCCCCAGAACCCTGCTGCAACAGTGGACACATCGAACCCTGAAAACCTGCATGATGCAAAATCTTTGAGCAAGTGCTCGAGGATCAGCCCGGCCCCACAGCCAACCTCGACGCAAGACTTGGGCACCACGCAGTTGTCCTTCAGGATCAAGGAAATCTGTTGCGCTTTCCACGCACTGTCGGCGCTATGCCAGTCGGGATTCTTGGCCGAATATGTGCCGTCAGAATAGATGTCCGCCATCGGCTTTTGCAACTCCACGGCTGGCCTTTGACTCATATCCGCATCTTTCGCAAGCAACGATTATTTCCGCGCACTGATGACAAAACCCGAGGCAAAAACCTTGAGGTTCAGGAGGCTGCACAGGCTTTCA
>JANNNG010000095.1:0-4374 GCA_031398425.1 Hyphomicrobiales bacterium
TTGGTTGATATCACCAACTACATCACTTTTACTCATGCGCGACCCTTGCATGTGTTTGATGCAAAGAAAGTGCATGGGAATATTACCGCTCGTTTGGCCCGCGATGGTGAGACGCTGGAAGCGCTCGACAACAAGACTTACACGCTCACATCAGTGATGACAGTCATCGCCGATGACGCAGGCGTTGAAGGCATTGCCGGCATCATCGGCGGCATCCCCTCGTCCTGTACGGAAGAGACCACCGATGTGTTCCTCGAAGCGGCCTATTTCGATCCTGTGCGCACCGCAACGACGGGCCGCAAGCTTGGTATCAATTCCGATGCACGGTATCGCTTTGAACGCGGCATTGACCCCGCCTTCACACCTGTGGGTGCCGAAATTGCAACGCAGATGATCCTTGATCTCTGCGGTGGTGAAGCATCGCATGTGGTCATCGCAGGCAAGGTGCCTGACACAAAACGCACCATCACGCTCCGTCGCACCCGCGTCAGGCAACTGGGCGGTTTAGATTGTCCGTGGGCGGATCAATTGCGCATTCTGCGGGCGCTGGGTTTCACCGTCACCGATGCGGCGGCGGGTGCTTTATGCATCGTGCCCTCGTGGCGGCCCGATGTGAATGGTGAAGCTGATTTGGTCGAAGAGATCTGCCGCATCGCCGGACTTGAGAACATTCCCTATGCTGAAATGGAACGACCGTCGCCCATCGCAAGACCTGTGTTGACCGCGCTTCAAAAGCGTATGCTGGCATCACGCCGTACTTTGGCATCGCGCGGGTTCAATGAAGCCGTGACCTACGCATTCCTTGATCATGACACAGCGGTGCGTTTCGGTGGCGGGCAGAAATCACTTCAACTCGCCAATGCCATTTCCTCAGAACTCACAGATATGCGCCCGTCGCTGCTGGCCAATCTTGTGTCTGCTACAGGACGCAACATTGCGCGGGGTTTCACCAACTTCGCCATATCCGAAATCGGCCATGCCTATGCAGGTGACAAGCCCGACGATGAAACACTCCGGGCCGCCGGTATTCGCCAAGGCGCGACAGTGTCGAGGCAATGGCTGAATGGCAGCCGCGCCGTCGATGCCTTTGATGTGAAGGCTGATGTGTTTGCTGCGCTCGAAGCCTGCGGTCTTGCCGCGTCGACATTGCAAGTTGTGCAAGGTGGCCCTGCATGGTTCCACACGGGACGGTGCGGTACCATTCAAATGGGGCCCAGGAACCAGTTCGCCTGGTTCGGCGAATTGCATCCCGGCCTTCTCGCTGAAATGGATGTGAAAGGTCCGCTTGTGGGTTTCGAAATTGTGCTGAACGGCATTCCCGCACCCAAGCAAAAAGGCACGGCAAAGCCTGCATTGGTTCTTTCGGACCTGATGCCCCTGTCGCGCGACTTTGCCTTTGTGGTAGACTCCGCAGTGCCGTCTTTTGAAGTCTTGAAAGCCGTAAAGGGTGCAGATAAAGCATTGATTGCAGATGCCCAGGTGTTCGATGTGTTCAAGCTTCCGGACGGCAAGGTTTCGCTGGCCGTGTCTGTGGTCTTGCAGCCCAGGGACAAGACGCTGACGGATGAGGAGATCGAAGCCGTGTCGACAAAACTGGTGGCCATGGTCAACAAGGCCACTGGGGCAACACTTCGTTCATAGCTCTTGTCCGTCACCCCCGCGAAGGCGGGGGCCCAACTTTGCCTTGAAGTTTTGATAGTGGCGCGTATCGTCAAGTTATGGACGAAAAAGCTCCAGCAGTTTACATCATGTCCAATGGTGCACGAGGCACGCTCTATATCGGTGTGACGTCGGCCCTGTGGAATCGTGTGGCTTGCCACAAGGATGAAGGAGTGCCTGGTTTCACGTCGAAACATGGCCTGAAAGGGCTCGTCTGGTATGAGCACCACACAAGTGTAATTGATGCAATCAAGCGGGAAAAGCAGCTGAAGAAATGGAACCGTGCATGGAAAATTCGATTGATCGAAGAGTTTAATCTGCATTGGGTTGATTTGCATGATGACATTGACTTCAGCCGGTTTTATGAGCCGAAGGAGTTGGACCCCCGCCTTCGCGGGGGTGACGTTTGAAAAACGGATACTGTTCACCATGACACCGGCCACACGCACGATTCTCAAGGAACTCAAATCCCACGCCAAGGCGGGCTTGCCGGATATGCGCAAAGCTTTTGCGAAGCAAAATCGCTTCGCCGAGTTTTCGGCGTCGCAGGATGATCTGTTGCTGGACTATTCAAAATGCCTGGTGACGAAGAAGACCATGTCGTTGCTCAATGCGCTGGCCAAGTCGGCTGATGTTGAGGGTCGAGCGCACGCCATGATGCGGGGCGACTTGATCAACAGCACAGAAGGGCGCGCAGTCTTGCATACAGCACTCCGTCGACCGAAATCCGAGATCGTGATGCTGAATGGCCACAACGTCATTCATGACGTGCATGATGTTCTGGAAGCCATGGCGCGATTTGCCACAGACGTGCGCAAGAGTGCCATCACTGACATTGTCAATATCGGCATCGGCGGTTCTGATCTTGGTCCGGTGATGGCAACGCTCGCCCTTGCACCTTACCATGACGGGCCGCGCACGCATTTCGTTTCGAACGTGGATGGCGCACATATGGCCGACACTTTGAAAACGATGAAGCCGGAATCGACACTGTTTCTCGTGGCGTCCAAAACCTTCACGACGATTGAAACCATGACCAATGCGAAGACAGCGCGGGCGTGGATCGCTGCGGCATTGGGAGAGGAAAAGGTGGGTGAACATTTCGCCGCCATTTCCACCGCTAGCGATAAGGTAAAAGCATTTGGCATTGCTGAGAATCGCATCTTCGGTTTCTGGGATTGGGTGGGTGGGCGTTATTCGCTCTGGTCAGCCATAGGCCTGTCATTGATGATTGCCGTGGGTCCGCATCACTTCTACGACATGCTGAAGGGTGCCCATGCAATGGATCAGCATTTTGCAACGGCCAAGCCGATACACAATTTGCCGATGCTGATGGGGTTGCTCGGCGTGTGGCACCGCAATGCCTGCGATCTTCCGTCGCGCGCCGTCATTCCCTATGACCAGCGCCTGCTGCGTCTGCCCGCCTATCTTCAACAGCTTGATATGGAATCAAATGGCAAACGTGTCACAGCCAAGGGCGATGTGGCGAAAGATGACACGGGCCCCGTGGTCTGGGGTGAGCCCGGCACCAATGGGCAACACGCATTCTTTCAGTTGTTGCATCAGGGCACCACGGTGATCCCAGTGGAATTTCTCATTGCTGCTGAACCGCACGAAACCAACATGCGTGTCCACCATGTTCTGCTGGTGGCAAATTGCCTGGCACAATCACAAGCCCTGATGCAGGGCCGCACATTGAAAGAAGCTGCAACCCAACTGTTGGCGTCCGGCAAATCGAAAGAGGACGCCAAGCGTCTGGCCCCGCATAAGGTATTTACTGGCAACCGCCCGTCACTGACGCTCGCTTACAGGAAACTTGATCCCTTCACATTTGGTCGGTTGATCGCGCTGTATGAACACCGCGTGTTTGTCGAAGCCGCCATCTGGGGCATCAACGCGTTTGATCAATGGGGCGTGGAACTCGGCAAGGAACTGGCCACGGGGTTGCAGCCCGTCGTTGAAGGTCGCCAGTCCACGGATGGACTGGACGCTTCAACAACGGGTCTGGTGCAGCATCTGGCTTCACTTCGAACATGAAGGATCAGGGGCAGGCGCGATACCTGCCGGAATTGGTGAGATACAATCCTGTGCGCGGATTATAGGACCGATACTTGTCGCTGCAATATTCCACCGCATCGCGGTTGCGGTTGGACCGATAGACCACCCGGCCTTCGTCCCGGCAATCACGATAGGCACGATTATAGGCGCGCCGATCAATATAACCATCACGCTGGTTGGCCGCACCAAGCACAGTGCCGGCGACACCACCGATTAGAGCACCCTTGCCGATGTTCTTGCCCTTGCCTTTGCCCAGAATGGCACCGAGTGCACCACCCGTAATGGCGCCACCGGCCGTGCCCGCAAGCACATCACCCGAGTTTCCACTACCACGATAGGCCACGCGCGCGGCGTAGTCTTCGCACTCGGCGCGGCTCGCCGCCTGTGACGGCACGGTCTGACTGGTCAATACCAGAGCAAATGCTCCGGCTGCGAGAATTGTAGATTTCAACATGATCGACTCCTGATCTTTACGAGAGTTCCCAGTGTCGAAACGCGGGTGAGCTGACAAAGTTCCCTTGGCCGCCTGTTTCAGCATTCGACCACGTTGACGGCCAATCCGCCGGTCGAAGTTTCCTTGTAGCGATCGCTCATGTCGACGCCGGTCTGCCGCATGGTTTCGATACAGGTATCGAGTGGTACCAGATGCGTGCCATC
>JANNNG010000101.1:0-37300 GCA_031398425.1 Hyphomicrobiales bacterium
ACCATGTCGATTTCGCAGCCCGCAGGCGAACGGTCGATAGTGTAGAATGGAATTTTGGCTTCCTTCGCAGCTGCAACGGCTTGGCAAACACCAGCGCTGTCATCGGGAACGGCGACAATCGCGCTGACCTTTTGTGCAATGAAGTCGTTGATGTCGTTCAATTGCTTTTGGGCATCACCGCCAGAAGTGGTTGTGACCACTTCCCAGCCTTTGGCTTTCGCCGAGTTCACAAGACCCGCCTGGATTTGAGCTTGCGCACCGACCAGGCCGGGAGCTGAATAGCCAATCACCACCTTATCTGCGGCAAATGCCTGGGTGGCCAGTACTGTTGAGAAGAGAGCGGCTGCAAGTAACCGGCGATTCATTTTCTGCATTTCGATCCTCCACTGTTTTTTGTCCTCACGGGAACCCGGATTCATTATTCGGCTTGAATGGGATTGGCAAGATGAATATCATACCAGTCAGGCTGTCATACCAAATTGGAGGAGCTTTGGGTGGTGAGGGATGAGAAGCAGACGCGTGTTGCTATGGTTGGGTGCGGTTTTTATGCCCAAAACCACCTGCATGCCTGGAAGTACCTGCATTCAAAGGGTGCCCACCTTGTGGCGGTCTGCGACCTTGATCCTGCAAAAGCAGAAGCAGCAGGCAAGCGTTTTGAGGCGCCATGGTTCACCGATGTGGACAAAATGCTGGATGCTGTTGACGTAGATATGGTCGACATCGCAACGCGCATGGACAGCCATCGCCAACTGGCAGCCAAGGCTGCCGATCGTAAGATAGCGGCGATTGTACAAAAGCCATTTGCGCCGAAGTGGGATGAATGCGTTGCCATCGTCGAATACGCACGCTCGAAAGAAACGTGGCTTGCAGTACATGAGAACTTTCGCTTCACTTCAGCCATGCGTCGGGTCAAAGCGGTCATCGATTCAGGTGCGATTGGCCAACCAAACTGGGCGCGAATCTCATTTCGCACAGGATTTGATGTCTATCGCGGCCAACCCTACCTGGCCGAAGAAGAGCGGTTACTTATACTGGATGTCGGCGTACACATGCTCGACGTAGCACGCTTCTTGATGGGCGAGGTCAAGCATATGTCTTGCGAGACGCAACGGAGAAACCCAAAGATAAAGGCTGAGGACACCGCCTCCATGTTGCTGCGGCATGTTTCTGGCGCTGTATCGTTTGTTGATGCCACCTACGAGGCGCGCCGCATTCCTGATCCTTTTCCAGAAACACTGCTAGAAATTGAAGGTCCGGAAGGCTCAATCATTGTAGCCCGAGGCGAGCGCATGACTGTGACCACACAAGGCATCACGTTCGAGGAGAGTATTGGCGGACCGCTACTTCCGTGGACAAGTCGCCCGTGGCATTCCTCGCAAGAGGCAGTTCTTCATACTTGCGCACACATGCTCACACGTTTCCAGGTAGGTGTTGAGGCCGAAACGTCAGGCCCGGACAGCCTAAAGACTTTTGCTTTGGTAGAAGCAGCATACGAGTCTGCGAAAACCGGAAAGACCGTTCTTCCAAAGGCATGGCAAAAAAATGAGTCATGATCGATCAAAGGAGACAATGACTTGGCCTATGTGATCACAGTAGAGTTCATTCTGAAATCTGGCAGCATGGCGGCATTTCGCAAGCTTATGGACGAAAATGCACGGAATTCCTTTGACTTTGAGCCAGGTTGCCTGCGTTTCGATGTGCTGGTGCCGCTTGACTGCGAAGACAAGATTTTTCTCTACGAGATTTATAGCGACAAAGCAGCGTTTGAAACTCACTTGAAAACAGAACACTTCCAAACCTTCAATCGCGAGAGCAATGATCTGGTGCTAAGTAGAAACATCGCGGAATTCAAATTGGTCTGTGAAGCATCGAACCCGAAGGAGTAGGCAATGAATCAAACTGGCCTCAAACTCATGATGAGGACGCCCGATCTCAAGCTCGGCAATTTCATTGTTGAATTTGCGACACCAGGCATTGGCCATATCCTGAAAGCCGGTGGCTGCAACTTCGCTTTCTTTGACATGGAGCATTCGGGCTTTTCATTCGAAACATTGAAAAGTGCCATCCGCTATTTCGAAGCGGCCGGCGTTGCTGTGATTGTAAGGGTTCCCGCCCAGGAAAATGACATGCTGGCGCGGGCATGCGATATGGGAGCTGAAGGCCTGATGGCTCCCATGATTTCGACTGCCGGGCAAGCCCAGGCAATGGTCGACTCTGTTAAATATTTCCCGCAAGGCAAGCGCGGCGTTGGCCTGCAGATGGCCCACGACAATTATCGCGGCGCACCCGTGATCGAAGCCTTGGCCAATGCCAACAACAGGACCAGTGTTTTGTGTCTGATCGAAACGGCGGATGGTGCAAAGAACGCCGACGCAATCGCGGCGATCGATGGAGTTGATTGTCTGTGGGTTGGACACTTTGATCTTTCCGTCTCGCTCGGCATCCCCGGCGATTTCGCACATCCGAAGTTCCAAGAGGCTATGGACAGGATCATTGGTGCCGCAAAGAAGCACGGCAAGTCTCTCGGCCGCCTCGTGGCCAACACGGAACAGGCTGTATCCTTCCACAAACAAGGGTTTGACTTCATCTGCTACTCCGGAGACGTCTGGATTCTGCGCGATGGGCTTTCTGCCGCAACAAAGGCCATCCGCGACGGAGTGAAGGCATGAGCATCTTTCGCGTGGCGCTATCTGGTGATTTTCGCAAAGCCGATGGCTCTCCGACCTTCCGTGATTTTGATCTCGCACCGCTGTTGTCTGCACCAAAGGTGGAAATGAGATTTCTGGAGAATGCCAATCCATTGCGTGGCGACCAGTTGGAAGATTTCGATGCCTTGATACTTTTGGCACAGCGCTTCGATTCCGTAAGCGTGCCGAAGAGCGGCAGATTGGCGGTCATTGCCCGCTTTGGTGTAGGTTACGATTCAGTTGATGTTGCGGCCTGCACTGCGAACGATATTGCGCTCTGCATTACGCCCGATGGTGTGCGTCGGCCGGTTGCCGTTTCAATCATCGCTTTCATGTTGGCCCTCACTGGCAAGATGATAGTGAAAGACAAGTTGGCACGCATGGGTGCACCTGGTTTTGCAGCGCGCGGTGAGCACATGGGAGTAGGTTTGGTCGGTCGCACTTTCGGATCCATTGGTGTCGGCAATATTGGTGCAGAAACGTTCAGGCTACTCATGCCATTCGACATGAAGTTCATTGCCCATGATCCTTTTGCCGACCCGCGTGTTTGCCAGGAGTTGGGCATTGAGTTGGTGAGCATTGATGATCTGTTTGCCCGTGCCGATGTTCTGTCAGTCAACTGCCCCTTGACGCCTGAAACCCATCACATTGTCAACGAGGCCCGCTTGGCAACCATGAAGCCGTCCGCCTATCTGATCAACACTGCGCGTGGTCCCATCGTGGACCAGAAGGCCTTGACCAAGGTACTGCAGGAGCGGCGCATTGCCGGTGCAGGTCTCGATGTTTTTGAAGTTGAACCGACTGATTCTGATGACCCGCTTCTTAAGCTGGACAATGTCATTGTCGCCCCCCACGCTCTGTGCTGGACTGACCAGTGTTTCGCCGGCAACGGTGCCGCTGATGTGCGGGCGGTCCTCGATATCCAGAAAGGAATGGTGCCACGTGGCGTTGTCAATCGGGACGTATTGGAGCAGCGTGGTTTCAAATGGAAGCTGGAGGGTTTCAGAAGCGTGTTTGGATAAGGAATTCCCCATGCATGCCGCATGGGGATGATTGAAGAGCAGCAACAGCTGTGGATCATAAACTGGGAGGATAGACTATGGTAACGAGACGTGACCTTGGCAAAATCGGCATTGGTGCAGGTCTTGCATCTGCCTTGCAAATCCGGGCCGCACAGGCAGCCGACGCTGCTGCAACTGCTGTCGAGGCAGCGAAGAAATATTCTGGTCAAACCATTACCATCGTTTGGGAAGCTGGCTTGCAATCCCTTGATCCATTGAATTTTTCGGGCCCCAAGTGGAAAGAACTCACGGGCATTGAAGTCAAAGTGGTGGAAGTGCCGGTGGCAGAAATGTTCACCAAAATTTTGCAGGACTTCAAGTCCGGTGCTGGTGCCTATGATGCGTTGAACGTCATCCCGTCATGGATGCCAGACCTTGCCAATGCCGGTGCCTTGGAAGTGCTTGACCCTTACGTCGATCAATTCGGCTTTCGCGACGAGTTGCAGAAGATTGCGCCAACATATCGTGACAACCAGATGATGGTGAATGGCAAGATCTATGGTTTCCCGGATGATGGTGACGTGTTCGTGATGTATTACCGCACCGACGTTCTCAACGATCCCGCAATCCAGAAGGCCTACAAGGACAAATATGGGGCTGACATGCCCGTACCGCCAACCAGTTGGAAAGACTTCGACCAGGTCGGCGCGCTCATCACTGAAGTGTCTGGTGGCAAAATCTATGGCGCGGCGTTCTTCCGCGAAGCCGGCTATGGCAACTTCATGTTCCAGGAGCGCTTCCGCAATGAAGGCGGCAAGTTCTTTGATGCAGAGACGATGAAAGCGACAATCAACTCGGAAGCAGGTGTCAAGGTCTTCACGGATTGGCTTGCCGAAAACAAGTTTGCGCCAGCTGGTGTCGAGCAATGGGGCTTTGTTGAAAACCTTGCGGCATTCCTGCAAGGGCAGACCGCAATGACGTTGTCTTGGCCGCCCTATGGACGTTGGGCCGCAAGTTATGGCACGGATCAGGAAGCGATGAATTGGGTGCCGAAATCCACCATCGCTGGTAAGGTTGGTTATGCCATGACACCGGGCGGACACCCTCAACTTGCCGCTGGTTTCTGCCTGTCAGTGTCGTCTACCTCCAAGAACAAGGAGGCGGCCTATCTGTTCATCCAGTGGCTGAACAGTGAATCCGTCAGTCTCGAACGTGTGAAGTTGCCCTATGCGTTGCGCGATCCGTTCCGGACCTCACACTTCACAGATCCGGGCTATGCCGCCTTATGGCCGGAAGCCAAGGACTATCTGAAGGCCCTGCAGGATGGTGCCAACAATGGTCTTCTCGACATGTCATTGTTGCAGACCGACAAGTATGAGGAAGTGCTGCGTCAGTCGGTGTCGAAACTGTGGGGGGGAGAAGATCCGAAAGCCATCCTCGATACTGCAGCAGCAGAATGGGATGCCATTACCGAGAAGATTGGCACGGACAAGCAAAAAGCTGTCTACACCGATTGGGCAGCCAAGTCAGGCGCTTATCCCAAGATGTAACGTGACAAACCCCTTCCACCTTTGTGGTGGAGGGGGCCTTCATCGACGTCATATTAAGGATACCCATGACGGCTGCTGTTCACCCCGATCGCAATTTCAAACACTGGTTGCTTTCACCAGCAATTTTCCTGTTGCTGCTCATTGGCCTGTTTCCGCTGTTCTACTCCCTGATTGTCAGCTTCATGCGCATTGATATGATGGAAACAGACACATCGTTTGCGTGGCTCTACAACTACAAGAACCTTTTCGAGGATGCGCGTCTCTGGTGGTCATTGGCCCATACGGCGCTGATCACCGCAATAGCGCTACCCATTGAGTTGCTGCTGGGCCTTGCCATGGCCTATCTGTTTCTTGAAAAGATGCCGGGTCGGCAGATTTTCATTTCGCTGCTGGTGTTGCCAACGATCATTTCACCTATTGTGGCGGGTGCCACATGGCGATTGCTGTTTGACAACAAGTATGGACCCATAAATCAAATCATCAGCTGGTTTGCTGGGGAACGGGTCAATGCCTTGTGGACCATCAACCCCGCACTCGTCTACCCTGCGATCATATTCTGTGAAATTTGGCAGTGGACACCTTTCATGTTTCTGATTCTGCTGGCGGCATTGTCGAATGTCGACAAGTCTCAGACGGAGGCGGCCGAGATTGATGGCGCGCGTTTCATTCGCACATTTCGCTATATCGTCTTGCCAGCCATCTGGCCAGTAATGGCCATTGCCATTCTCATTCGTGGCCTTGATCTGTTCCGCATCTTCGACATCATCTGGGCGTTGACGAAAGGTGGGCCCGGCACGCGAACAGAGACCATTTCCATTTACGCCTATAGCCAGGGTTTCAAGCAATTTGAAACGAGCTATACAGCGGCGATTGCCTTTCTTGTGGTGTTTATTCTGACGGTGATCTGCACTTGGGCCATTCGCCGCATGGGGCTGGCGAAATGAGCGCACGTCCCCTGCATCGGCGCTATGGTGTGCGGCTGGCCTTTCGTTATGGGATTGCAGCTCTGTTGGTCATTGTTTTCTGCTTTCCGGTCTATTGGCTGTTCATCATTTCCTTCAAGACGCCGGATGAAATCTTCTCCTTTCCGCCTGTTTGGTATCCCGCTTCCATTCAGTTTGCGAACTATGCTGTCTTGTTCAAGGATGGTGATGCGGCAACGGTGGGAAACAGCTTAATTCTGGCTTCAGTTTCTACCTTCTTTGCCATGATCTTCGGCACTATTGCGGCTTACAGTCTGGTGCGTTTCAAGACCGGTGGCGAGAACCTTGCGGTTTGGATCATTTCGCAGCGCATGATGCCGCCCGTTGCCATCGTCTTCCCGGTCTTTTTGCTATATGTATGGCTTGGCTGGGTGGACAGCTATGGCGGCCTCATTTTGCTCTATACCGCTTTCTCGCTACCTTATGTGATCTGGATGATGCGGGGTTACATTGAAGATATTCCTATTGAGCTTGAGGAAAGTGCACTGGTAGATGGGTGTACGCGCTGGGAGGTGTTGTGGAAGGTCGTTTTGCCTATGGCAAGATCCGGTCTTTTTGCCACAGCGGTCTTCACTTTCATTTTTGCCTGGAATGATTTTATTTTTGCGCTTGTCCTGACACGCACGGAGGTCACCACTTATACGGTTCAGGTGACACACTACTTTGGCGGCCAGTCCAACTTCTGGGCAAAAATTGCTGCCATGTCGGTGCTGGGCACCATTCCCGTCTTCATCACCGTAGCGATTATGCAGCGTTTTCTGGTGCGCGGCATTTCCATGGGAGCAGTTAAAGGCTAGCGATGTCAGACCTCAGGATTACAGATCTCCACAAACACTATGGCGAGTTTCATGCCGTGAAAGGTGTTTCACTTGATGTGCCGGAAGGTGAGTTCACTGTTCTGGTGGGGCCATCGGGTTGCGGCAAGTCCACACTTTTGCGCTGCATTGCCGGGCTGGAAGAGACCCGTTCCGGCAAGATCGAGATCGGTGGCAAAGACGTGACCTATGAGCGTCCCCGTGATCGTGACATTGCCATGGTGTTCCAGAACTATGCGCTCTACCCCTATCTCGATGTGAAAGATAACATTGCGTTTGGCTTACGAGCGCGGAAGTTCGCTGAAGCAGAGGTTGAAACGCGCGTGAAACGTGCTTCCGATATGCTTGGTATTGGCCATCTCTTGCAACGCTTTCCACGTGAGCTTTCTGGCGGGCAGCGACAGCGCGTGGCCATTGGGCGGGCCATTGTGAGGGATGCCAGGCTCTATTTGTTCGATGAACCACTTTCCAATCTGGATGCGCAGCTGCGCGATGACATGCGCGTAGAAATCAAGCGCCTGCATCAGGAGTTGGGGCGCACCATGATTTATGTGACCCATGATCAGATAGAAGCGATGACACTTGCTGACCGAATCGTCCTTTTGCGAGATGGCGTGATTGAGCAGCAAGGTTCTCCTCTGGATTTGTTTGAACGCCCCAACACACGCTTCGTTGCAGGCTTCCTGGGCAGTCCAAAGATGAACTTCATCAAGGCGACACTCAGCAAGACCGGGGTGGTGCTGGCGGACGGACGAGAACTCATGTTGCAAGGTCGAAGCGGGCTGAAATCGGGTCAGGCCGTGTTGCTGGGCGTGCGCCCGCAGCATATCGCACAGGCGGGAAAAACAGTGGCCAAGGGTCATGAACGCATCGCTGTGACGATCGAACTGGTTCAGCCAACAGGATCACGCGTGCTGGTGACGCTTCCTCTGGGTGGCACAAGTGTGGTTGCTGAACTTGCTGCCCATGAAGTGAGCCGACCAGGCGAAAAAACCCATATCGATCTTGATATGACGCGTGCCATTATCATTGATGCGACGACGGAGAAGGTAATCTAGGAGTCTCTATGGCGAAAACATCAATCAGCCGCACCACCAAACTTTTCGGAACAGATGTGCCGGACGGCAAGAAGAAAGCACTGTTGGCAGGCCCTATCACTGCGGTGCTGGACAATGGATCGTTGCGTTACATTCGCGCTTACGGAACAGAAGTCTTGCGCGGCATTTCCTTTCTGGTGCGAGACAAGAACTGGGGCACCACAACAGCAGTGATCGAAAACCTAAAGGTCAAGCAGGGCAAAGACGGATTCAAAGTGAGCTATACCGCCACTTGTCGTGATGCTACACAGGCTTTTCATTACGAGGCTGAGATCGAAGCCTCCGCAGAGGGTGTGGTGCGTTTCACAGTCAAGGGCACGCCCCTCACGGATGTCATCACCAATCGCACGGGGTTCGTCGTACTGCATCCATTGGTCGGTGTTGTTGGTGCGCCCCTTGAAATTGTTCATACCAATGGCAAGACCGAACGAACGCGATTTCCCAAGCACATCAGTCCTGGTCAACCGGTGTTTGAAATCCGTTCACTGAAACATGCTGTTGTGCCAGGCATGACGGCGATGGTGTTGATGGAAGGTAACAAGTTCGAAATGGAGGACCATCGCAACTGGATGGATGCGTCCTACAAGACTTACGTCTGTTCTCTGCTTGACCCTTGGCCCTACACGCTCAAAGCGGGTGAGAGTTTTGAGCAATCGATCACGGTTACGATTGAAGGGAAGCCCAAAGCCAAAACGCCGAAGTCAACAAATGCCATTACTGTCAATGTTGGCAACAGCAAGGGGCGCATGCCTTCTGTTGGTGTCGGTGTTGCAATGGGGCAGGCGGAGGCTTCCCTTGAAGCTGCTCATTTTGTGGCAGCAGCCGGACCCGCGCATCTGGTGTGCCAGATCGATGGCCGAAACACAGGGGTTGAGAAAACCGCAGCGGCCTACCAGCAATTGAAAATGAAGACGGGCATACCCGTAACCTTGGAAATTGTCCTACCAGCGAAGACTTCAGCGATGGAGGAAACGGCTGCAATTGCGGGGGCGGTTCGTGCTGCAGGATTGAAACCGGATTCTGTTGTCGTCACGCAAATGCATGATCTCAAGTCATTTCAGCCAAATTCACCGCGCCCATGGGGGCCAAGCTACGAAGAGATGGCGGCAGCGGCGCGGCACCACTTCCCAGGTGTGTCATTGGGCGGTGGGATGTTATCTTACTTCACAGAGCTGAACCGGAAACCTGCACCCAAGGGCGCTTTTGATTTCATCACTCACAGCGTTTGCCCGATAGTGCATACAGCAGATGACATCTCGGTCATCGAGACGCTGGAAGCAATGCCCTCCATCATTGCATCAACGCGCAATATAATTGGCAAAACGCCCTATCATCTTGGTCCCTCAAGCATCGCCTGCCGCGACAATCCCTATGGCGCGGCGGTTGCGGCCAATCCCGGCAATGGCCGTGTTTGTCTGTCAGACAATGATCCGCGGCAACGTGGCTTGTTTGCAGCTGCGTGGAATCTAGGGCTTGTAGCTGCTGCTGCGCGCGGTGGCATTGATGTCATGGCGCTTGGGGCTGTTACGGGCCCTCAAGGCATTATCGAAGGTGAAGGCCTTGTCCCCGCTTACCATGTCATTGCAGGGCTTTCCGGTTCTGCACGCGCCAAACGACTTGATGCCGTTTCAACCGTAGCTTCGAAAGTTGAAACACTGGCTTATCAAACCAAAGTGGGGCGCTATTTGTGGCTGGCCAATCTTTCGGGCGATGAGCAAATGGTCAGGATCAGTGGTTTTTCCGGTTCCGCTGTGATGCACGTCATTGATGAAGGGAATTTCGCCAAACTCAGCCGCAATGCTGATTATTTGAAAAGCGGTGGTGTTGCTCTCAAGAGAGTCGGCAACATTTTGCTTTCACCTTATGCGGTGGCGCGTATTGTTGCGGCATGACTCTTCTTCTCGGTTGCATAGCTGATGATTTTACTGGGGCCACGGATCTCGCCAACGTTCTGACACGCAACGGCATGGTCACGGTGCAGACCATCGGTATTCCAAAAAGTAAAATTCCTGATGCAGAGGCCATCGTCGTTGCTTTGAAGTCCCGCACTATTCCTTCCCAAGATGCCATCAAGCAATCGCTCATGGCCTGTCGCTGGCTGAAGGCACAGGGTGCGCAGCAGATATTCTTCAAATACTGCTCGACTTTCGATTCCACCGACGATGGCAATATTGGCCCCGTAGCAGATGCACTCTTGATAGAACTCGGAGCTGATTTCACCATTGCTTGTCCGGCATTTCCAGAAAACAAGCGTACCATCTATCTCGGCCATCTCTTTGTCGGTGATGTTCTACTGTCGGAATCGAACATGCGTCATCACCCACTCACGCCGATGACCGACTCAAATCTTGTGCGTGTCCTGGGCCGCCAAACAAAACATAAAGTGGGACTTGTGCCCTTTGCTCGGGTTCAGCGGGGTGCTGCAGCGATTTCGGAATCGTATGTAGCGCTTCGCAAACAGGGGGTCCGCCACGCAGTGGTTGATGCTGTTAACGATCAGGATCTATTTAACATTGGTGCAGCCAGTGCTCCTCTCGCGATGATAACGGGTGGGTCAGGTGTGGCCCTTGGACTACCAGAAAATTTCCGTAAAGCTGGTTTGCTTGCCAAGCATCAGCAGAAACGCCCTGCTGTTGCGGTTGGCGGGGGCGCTGCTGTTTTGGCAGGAAGCTGTTCTGCGGCGACGCTTGCGCAGGTCGAGACATTTGCCAGGAAGTATCCTGCTTTGGCCCTTGATCCGCTGTCATTAAGCCAAGACCCTGAGATGGCCGTTTCGCGTGCGCTGGCTTGGGCGGCAAAACATGGCACCAACGGACCCATGTTGATTTTCTCTTCGGCAAAACCGGAGGAGGTTGCCCGCACCCAGAATGAATTGGGGCGAGATGTGGTGGGTCATTTGATCGAGCAAGCCATGGCAGCTCTGGCCAAAGGACTTGTTGCGGCGGGGGTTCGGCGGCTGGTAGTTGCGGGAGGTGAAACGTCAGGAGCGGTGGTAACGGAGCTCGGCGTTGAGGGACTGGAAATCGGCGAGCAGATTGCGCCAGGTGTTCCGGCCACCTTAAGCATCGGTCCATTAAAAATTGCTCTTGCACTGAAGTCCGGAAACTTTGGCGGCCCTGACTTTTTCGCGGAAGCATTGCGGATGTTGAAATGAAAGAAGCAGAAGCCCGGGAATTGATCACTGATATTGGCCGCTCCATGTTCGAGCGGCGGCTGACTTTTGGAAGTTCAGGCAATATCAGTGTTCGTGTTGATGACGGTTGGCTGATGACACCGACAGGTTCATCACTTGGCAGGCTGGATCCAGCGCGACTTTCCAAATTGGATGTTGAGGGCCGCCTGATTTCGGGTGATGCACCAACAAAGGAAAGTTTCCTGCATATCGCCATGTACAAGGAGCGGGCGAATGCCGGGGCTGTGGTGCATCTGCATTCCACACATTCTGTTGCTGTCTCTTGCCTGGAATGCATCAATCACGAAGATGTATTGCCGCCAATCACGGCCTATTATGTGATGCGTGTTGGCACTTTGCCGCTCGTTCCCTACTTTGCGCCGGGAGACAGAGCGCTGGGCGAGGCTGTGGGAAACCTGGCAGCCAAACATTCAGCGGTTCTTCTTGCCAACCACGGACCAGTGGTTTCGGGAACATCCCTTATATCAGCTGTGGATGCAATTGAGGAACTCGAGGAAACGGCAAGGCTTTATTTGTTGCTACATGGACACAGGACCCGTTATCTGACAGCCGAGCAAGTTTCAGAACTCAAACGACGCTTTCCTGAAAACCAGCCTTAGATTTGAGCTGCCCCATCTAGTTGTCCTGTTGAATTTACTGCAGATCAGCGTCCTTCGTTACTATCAATATCCAATTTCCAACTGAAACTATACATTCCGAAAACTGGGGGTCTTGGCCGCTTGGGGTCAGACTCGGACATCCTTCAATGTTGCCGATTGGTCAGCTCAGGGTCAGGAGCGGCCTTCGTCCGGGCGGAGTTAAAATGGCTAGAGCATCGGATGGTCAATTGAATCCATATCCTGCCGCCTTGAAGTAATTTGAACATTCCTAAGGCGTGAACAGGGAGCAAATACTGCCGATTACTTTTTCGAGGTTTTCGATGGTTCGCGCTGCGGCTTTGCGCAGATGGGCCTTGAGTTTCGAGAAGGCCATCTCAATAGGGTTGAGGTCAGGGCTGTAGGCTGGCAGGAACAAGAACCAAGCTCCCCTTTCCCGGAGTGTCTTTGCAGCGGTTTCACTTTTGTGAGCGGCGAGATTGTCCATGATGACGACATCGCCGGGCTTGAGAAGTGGAGCGAGTTGGGTTTCGATATAGGTGTCGAAAGCTGCCCGGTTGATCGGCCCATTAACAATCCAGGGAGCGACAAGCCCTTTGCATTGCAGGCCGGCAATCAGGGTCTGTGTCCCCCAGCGGCCAAAGGATGCCTTGCTGTACAGGCGCTTACCCTTCAGACAACGCCCTCGTGTGCGGGTCATTTTCGTATTGGTGCTGTTCTCGTCAATGAACACCAGTCGCTCACGGTGTTCACGCATGATCGGTTGGCGGCCCGTCTTCCACTCCGCTCTCGCCTGAACCAGATCAGGCCTGTCTTGTTCGCTTGCCCGCAGTGTTTTTTCTGAAGCTGAGACCGCAACCAATCAGGAAGCGCGACACTGTCGCTGGCGCTACCATTACATTCTTCTCTTGCAACAGCACTGCCGCAAGTTTCGGCATCGTGATATCGAGCTGGGCTGCAACCTTGGCAAGGATGAAGTCACGGTGCGGGGGCAGCTTCCCGTGACGGTATCCACCACGCGGCTTTGGCGCAAAACTGCCAGTCTCGCGAAAGGCTTTCACCACCCGCACAGCCGTCGAAGCCGCGACTTTCAGACGTCGCGCAGCCTCCCGCCGCGACTTGCCATCTTCAACATAATCAACAACACGTTCACGCAGATCATTCGACAAAGCATGCGGCATGGAAATTCTCCTCCGCCGCACTTGAATTATCTTCAAACTGATTTGTGAATTAATTTCGATTCACTTTGACCATCTGACGCTCTAATGCTTTGTTTATATTCTTTTGAGTCACCTAAGCGCACCAGTTTTCGGTTCAGACACCAATCAACGCGCTGCTTTCATGCAGTCGGCCAGATATTTGCGAAACCCAAGAACGCGCCCGCGACGTCTGCCCGTGACGACTTCAACAATTCCGAGCCCTGGCAACAGAGCGAATGCGCCGTTCACGGTGGGCTTTGTCAGGCCCGTCGTTCAAGCCTGGCGAAAGCCTTGTGTCTCCACGGTGTAACCTGCTGCCGTCATCACCCGCATCAATTCCTTGTAGCCGACTTCTGCCATTTTCAGCGGCGGATTGGTTTTGGGGTCTTGCTCAGCCTCCACCACAAACCAGCCTTCGTAGCCATAGTCGGCGCATTTTTGCACAATGGCCTTGAAGTCCAGCGAACCATCACCCGGAACCGTGAATGCGCCCAGTGCAACCGCATCAAGAAACGACTGCCTTGACCGGTCCAGGCCATCAACCACCTTGCGGCGAATGTCTTTCACATGCACATGCGTCATGCGCTTGTGATGATTGTCTATCGCGCGCAAGGCATTGCCACCGGCAAATTCAAGGTGACCCGCATCAATGAGCAGCGGCACGCCGGACTGGTTCATGAGGCTGTCGAGTTCCGCTTCGGTTTCGATCACGGCTCCCATGTGATGATGATAGGACAGGGGCATGCCCTGCGCCGCTGCCCAATCACTCAGTGCCGTCACCTTACGGCCATAGACTTTCATCTCATCATCCGAAAGTTTGGGCTTCGTCGACAAGGGCCTGGAACGGTCTCCCTGAATGGAACGACCCATTTCGCCATAGACGATGCACGGCGCATTGACCGCCTTGAACAAGTCGATCATCGGCTGCATGCGCGCCTTGTTCGACGCCAGGTCTGCATCGACCAGCGTTCCCGAAAACCAGCCCCCGCACAGCGTCACATCAGCGGCCTTGAGAATGGGCAACATCACGGCAGGATCGGAGGGAAAACGACGACCCATTTCCATGCCCGTGAAACCAGCGTTGCGTGACTGGCGCAGACACTCCTCCAGCGACACATCATCACTGAGTTCTTTCAGATCATCATTCCACCACGCGATGGGGGACATGCCAAGTTTGGCTTTCATGCTTTGCTCCTGTTGAGGGATTGAAGACTTCTTCGCCAGATCAAACGAAAAATCAAGGCCTTGTCGCCCCTATAATTGCTTCCCTGCTGCAAGATGAATGATCACAGATCAGCACCGGTTTATAGCAGGTTCGCCCGCAAGATAACGACGCACCTCTTCAGCGGCAAGATCAGCCGCATATCGCACCGTATGCACCGAAGCGCCAGCGATATGGGGGGTCAACGTCACGTTGGGCAGTTGCAACAACGGCCAATCCGGCGGCACTGGTTCAATGCCGAAGGTTTCCAGCATGGCTCCGCGCAGGTGCCCCGATTGCAACACGCGGGTGAGAGCGTCATAGTCCAGCAGTGGCCCGCGGGCCGTGTTGATCAGGGTTGCATCCGGCTTCATCTTGCGCAGCACGTCTTCGTTGATCATCTGGGTGGTTTCAGGGGTGACGCGGGCATGCAGCGAGATCACATCGGCTTCGGCAATGACGGTTTCAAAAGAGGTCTGGACCACACCGTCGCGCAGGTCGTCCGCCGTCAGTTGCACGTAAGGGTCGGCCACCAGGATGCGGCAGCCAAAAATTTTAAGAAACTTGACAACCCGGCGCCCCACTTCGCCATAGCCGATGAGGCCTACCGTCATTTCGTGCAGCTCACGACCCGTCACGTCAGCCCGGTAAAGATCGCCGCGATAGTCACCTTTGCGCAAGGCGTCATGACCGCGCGTGATGTTGCGGGTTTCCGCCAGAATGGCACCAATGGTAAACTCGGCAACTGCAGACGCATTGCGGCCCGGCGTATTGACCACGGTGATGCCACGCGCACGCGCCGCCTGCATGTCGATGTTGACAGGCCCCCCCCGCGAAACCGCCACGAATTTGAGATGCGGCAACCGGTCCATGATCGATGCTGACAACGGGGCAAGCTGCGTAACAAGAACTTCCGCCTCGCCGGCATGCCTGACAACCTCATCGGCTGACCCCATGTACTCCTTCAGGCCGTCCATGCCAGTGACCGCATAGCCGTGTTCCATCGGCTCATCCGGCCACGGCATGTCATGGGTGGTGATGTCGAGCGGAATCGATTTGCAGCGCTCACGCAATGCCTCTTCGAACATGCCGGACAGCATGAAGCGGTCGCCAATCACGGCCACTGACCGGCTCATGCCAAACCCCGCCAGATGGGTCGCATCGCCTTGCGGGCTTCGACATAGAGCGGGTAGGCCTTTTGATAACGTGCCGTCAACTGCGGGTCCGGTTCTGTTGCTGCGCCGAGCAGCGGCTCTACCCAGGTGTTGGCACAGGCCGCCATGTCAGAAAAGAGTTTTTGTTGAACCGCAGCAATCATGGCCGCACCGGCAGCGCCCGCCTCCTCGCGTGAGACACTGCGGATCTTGGCGTTGAGCACGCTTGCCAAGATAACCCGCATGGCCGTTGAGCGTGCGGCACCGCCCGTTACGCGGATGTCCTTGGGGATGCGGCCCATCACACTGTAACAATCTCGCGCGGCATAGGCCAGTCCTTCAAAGACGCTGCGCATCAGGTCAAAATAATCGGTTGTGGTATCAAGGCCATTGAACATGGCCCGCGCTGCTGGCTCCATGAAAGGACCCCGCTCACCCGCCTTGGAAATATAGGGGTGGTATAGAAGCTTGGCCGCTTTTCGCGCCAGCACTTTGTCGTCCATGCCCAAAAGCAGTTCATCCCTGGTTTTTGCAACACCGTTTTCCTTGAGAACACCACGCGCCACGTCCAGCAGCCAGTCGATATTGAGTGTCGATGCCATGTTGGACTGGATTTGCGCCACCATGCCGGGGGCGGGAAAGGCCATGGTGTAGCCGGATTTTTCCGCGTTCAAGGCAACCTTCGACACATCGGGTTGCAGCCGCATGTGCATGCCCGTGGACCCCACGATGGTGCAACCCGACTGGCCGCCCACGTCAAACAAACCACCCCCAAGCCCGGTGCAGAGCACGTCCACGAAACCCAGACAAATGGGCGTTCCAGCCTTCAACCCCGTGGCCGATGCAGCGGCCTCATTGAGATAACCGCATTCAAGCGTACCATCCACCACCGGAGTCACAATCGATGTGGCTTTGCCAACACCAAGTTGCTCAAGGATATCGAGCTGATAGTCCCGGCTCTGATAGTTACCAAATGTAAAGTTGGCTTCTGAAGGATCAGTGACACGATCCCCAGTGAGATTGAAATAGATCCAGTCCTTGCAATGGAACGCATGAGACGCCCTGGCCAGAACATCCGGGCGGTTGCGCTGCATCCAGGCCAGTTGCACGCTCATCTGGCAAACATTGACGCCGGTTCCCGTGCGCTCATAGTGCGCGGCGTAGTGCGGCGACGTCGTGAACTCCTCCACGATGTCTGCGGCTCTCGCATCAAGCCACAGCCAGGCCGAAGCCACGGGCTCTCCTTGCTTGTCGATCAGCCACATGCCATCGCCCTGCCCTGTAACCGCAACGGCCACGACCCGCGACGCGAGGTTTGGAATCTGTTCGCCCAGTTGCTTCAAGGTAGCCGCAGTGTCAGACCACGTCCGTGCCATGTCCTGTTCCGCACCACCATCGGGCAGTGTCACGTAATGGTTTGCAATGGCGGCGGTTGCGAGTTGCCTGCCGTCAACGGAAAACGCCACGGATTTGATCACCGAGGTGCCAGCGTCGATGCCAATCAAGATTATGTCTTCCATTTGTGCAGCATTATTTTTACAACAGGATTTGAGTCAAACGAATTCTTGCCGGGACACAAAGTGCCATGGGCTTTACCCTGTCGGTGAACACAAATCCGCTGGTGAACCGCTACGCGGAGCCTGAGGAGTTTGTCGAGGTCCTCACCGATGAGATCGGCATCGGCCATATCCAGCTTGTGCATGAGTTCATCAATCCATCCTGGGATGCAAGAACCGTTTCAAGGTTGACAACGCGCATGGCTGCAGCGCTGGCCGCAAAACGGGCAAAAATCACCTCGGCTATGACCGGCCCCTATGGCAGGCTCAATCACTTTGGCCATCCCGACGCCGAAGTGCGGAATTATTATGTACGCTGGTTCAAAACCTATGTGGATATCGCCGCAGATCTTGATTGTCCTGCCATCGGAACACAATTTGCGATACTGACCTACCGCGACATGGATGATCCGCTGCGCTATCATTCCATCATGAACATCGCCCTGTCGTGCTGGCGCGACGTGGCAGCCCATGCAGAAAAGCGCGGCCTCAAATATCTGTTCTGGGAGCCCATGTCCGTGGCGCGGGAGTTGGGCCACACACTGGCGGCAACGCGAGACTTGCAGAACTGGATTGATGCGGCAAAGCTTCCCGTCCCCCTCGTGCCGATGGTTGATATCGACCACGGTGATGTGACGTCTGCAAACCCGCGCGACATCGATCCCTATGCCTGGGCCGAAGACTTCGCATTGCGTTCCCCCATCATCCATATCAAGCAATCCACCATGAACAAGGGCGGACACTGGCCTTTCACTGCACAGTACAATGAAAACGGTCGTATCACCCCGCAGGCCCTGCTGGAGGCGGTGCAACGCGGTGGCGGTACGGACAACGAATTCTGTCTCGAACTCGCTTTTCGTAAACGCGAGCCCACTGACCGCGCCGTGGTGGCAGCGCTGCGCGAGTCGGTCGCCCATTGGGCACCTCACACCAATACAGGATTGAACCGATGATGCAGAAAATTCCCTGGATTGGAACATCCTGGAAAATGAACAAACTACGCGCCGATGCCCATGTTTTTGCTGATGCACTCAAGACGTCCAGCGTAGCGCTTTCGCGTGTCGTGCAGCCCTTCGTCATTCCACCCTTCCCTTACATCAAAGACGTGGCGGATCGTCTCCAGGGCACCCGCATCAAGGTCGGTGCGCAGAACATGCACTGGTCTGATGCGGGCGCATGGACAGGCGAAGTGTCGCCGCTGATGATCAAGGACTGCGGTGCCACCCTTGTTGAAATCGGTCACAGCGAACGCCGCACATTTTTCAACGAAACCGATGACACCGTGGCGCTGAAGACCAGGGCCGCTCTCACGCATGGACTGACAGCGCTGGTCTGCATCGGCGACACGCGAGCAGAATACGACGCTGGCCAAACAGCCGAAGCGCTTGAGCGGCAGGTACGCGGCCTTCTGCAACATGTGGCAGACCATGCCGGAGGTCACGTCATCATCGCCTATGAGCCCGTCTGGTCCATCGGTGAGGGCGGCATTCCAGCAACGCCGGAATTCGCCAATGCCCAACATGTCAAGATCAACGAATTGGTGACATCATTGACCGGTGGCAGGCTTCCCATTCTCTACGGCGGCAGTGTCAACCCCGGTAACTGTGTGGCCTTGGCCAGGCAGTCGCACATTGACGGACTGTTCATCGGACGCTCTGCCTGGGATGCGAACGGTTATATCGACATCGTTGAGAAGGTGACGGCGGCACTGGCAACGAGCTGACTCCTACCCCAAAAGGGTGAGGGCAAAGCAGAAAGGGAATGATACAGTCCTTCCACCCATCACCATCCAGGTTATGACAATGCCCGTTGACGCGCACCTTGCGGTTCATCTCAAAGACTATCAACCGACAAATTTCATTGTTTCGCACGTTGAACTGCACGTCATCCTCGACGCGGAATTGACGATCATCCAAAGTCGGCTGCACTTGACTCCGAGGCCAGGCAGCAAAGGAACCTTGATGCTCGATGGTGAGGATCTGACCTTGGTCTCAATCGCCATAGATGGGCGGATGTTGACTGAAGCCGACTACATTTACGCCAAGAACAAGCTCACAATCCATGCCCCGCCTCCCCAAGCTTTCAGTGTAGAAGTCACACAGGGCTGCAACCCAACAGCAAACAGCAAACTCTCGGGCCTCTATCTCAGCAACGGCACCTACTGCACACAGATGGAAGCCGAGGGCTTTCGTCGCTTTGCCTTCATGTATGATCGCCCGGACGTGATGGCTACCTACACTGTGCGCATTGATGCCCCCATTTCTCTGCCCGTGCTGCTTTGCAATGGCAATCTGGTGAGCAGCACAAAAAGTACCGCAAAACATCGACACGTTGTGGTCTGGCACGACCCCCACCCCAAGCCCACCTATCTTTTTGCCCTGGTTGCGGGCGACCTTGCTGGCGTGGACGACAGTTTCACCACATCGGAAGGCCGTCATGTGTCGCTTGGCATCCATGTCGAGAAAGGCAAGGAAGATCGCTGCGCCTGGGCCATGCAATCGCTGAAGGCATCCATGCTCTGGGATGAAGAGCGGTTTGGTCGCTGCTATGATCTTGATGTGTTCAATATCGTCGCAGTTTCTGATTTCAACATGGGAGCCATGGAAAACAAGGGCCTCAACATTTTCAATGACAAATACATTCTGGCGCGCCCTGACACCGCAACCGACAACGACTACATGAACATCGAGCGTATCATCGCACACGAATACTTCCACAACTGGACCGGCAATCGCATCACCTGCCGTGACTGGTTTCAACTCTGCCTGAAGGAAGGTCTCACCGTGTTCCGCGATCAGGAGTTCATTTCAGATGTGAGATCACGCGCGGTGAAACGCATCGAGGACGTGAAAGTGTTGCGGGCGCGGCAATTTCCGGAGGATCAGGGTCCACTGGCCCATGCTGTCCGACCTACAAGTTATATTGAGATCAACAATTTCTACACCCCCACCATCTATGAGAAAGCTGCCGAAATCTGTCGCATGCTCCTGACCATGCTGGGTCGCGAAGGATTTCATCAGGGTACTGATGTGTTTTTTGATCGGCATGATGGTGAGGCCGCAACCGTTGAAGATTTTCTTGCCTGCATGGCCGATGCATCGGGTCGTGACTTTACGCAGTTTGCAAGATGGTTTGCGCAAGCCGGCACACCGATCGTGACCGTGAAAACATCTTTCGATGAAGCAGCGCAGGAATTCCAGGCCATCATCTCGCAGCATACGCCAGACACCCCCGGACAAGGCGACAAGGAACCTTTGCACATGCCGTTAGCCCTTGGTTTGCTCGACAACGAAGGCCGTGAGCTTCCGCTGCTGACGAGGGAGAATGCAGTCTTGCACGGCGGCATTCTCGAGTTGACAACCTCCGCATTGACATTGACTTTTCGCAACATTGTGCAAAAGCCAGTGTTGTCAATCAACCGCAGTTTTTCCTCGCCGGTCATTCTGAACAGCGACGCCACGGACGATGACCTGTTGCTGCTGATGTCGCATGACAGTGACAGTTTCAATCGCTGGGAAGCCGCCCAGACCTGTGCCCGCCGCCTGCTCCAGAAAGCCTACCGGGCAGAACAACACGATGTTCAGGCCTTTGCCGAAGCGCTCAAACAGTCGTTGAAATCTGCCAGTCTTGATAACGCGTTCAAGGCATTGATGTTACAGTTGCCAGCAGAGGCGGAGATTGCAGCAACGCTTGCAAGGGACGTTGATGCGGACAGACTGCACCAGACCCATTCCGGCCTGTTTCAAGCGGTGGCGCTCCACATGGCACCGCAATTACGCCAGGTGCTTGATGAAAGTACGGAGACCGATGTTTATTCTGCCGATACCAAGGGAACAGCAAGACGCAGTCTGCGCCTCGCGGCCTTGAAGTTGCTGTCACACGGCGATGCTGAAAGTGCATTGAGTGTGGCGCAAGGTGATTTCAATGCTGTCCGCAACATGACTCTGGAAGCGGGCGCGCTGGGTGCTGTGTTGCATCTGGGTGGCCATCATGTGGACGCCATGCTCGACGCATTCTACCAGCGCCACGCACAAGATCATCTGCTGGTTGACAAGTGGTTCATGCTGGCTGCGGCAAAGCCTTCGCAGAACATCGAAGCGCTCACCAGACATCCCGGTTTCAACTTCAAGATTCCAAACCGGGTCAATGCCCTGATCGGTGGTTTCACCAGCGGCAATCCGGCGGCCTTCCACGCTGCCGATGGCAGCGGATATGAGATCGTTGCCAATGTCATCATCTTCGTCAACGCCTTGAACCCGCAAGTGGCCTCGCGCCTCGCCACCAGCTTTCGCAGCTGGAACCAATATGACCGCACGCGACGTGAACAGTCTACCGCCCAGATGCGGCGAATTCTTGCAACACCGGGATGTTCAAAGGATGTTTTTGAGATCATTTCAAGAACATTGGCCTGACAGCGCTCAAATTTCCAACCACCCCGGCATTCAGGGGTTGGCAAATCAGATTCGCAGGCGGTAATCCTCCTGCCAACATGCGTCGGAACCCGTTTGTTGTTGCAGAGTGTCAGTTCCTGTTTCGCGCAGAACAGAAAATCGTATCGGAACCGAAACGTTGCAGAAAGCCCATATCAGGGAACTGTTCTTGAAAGAGCGCGTTCTGCGCCTGCCAATGCCAATCCCGGGGCATGAAGGCTTCAAGGTCAGCGAAACCGCACTTCGCCGTTTGGTAACCGTGATGACGGTTTTGTTTCTCGTGACCCTCGCTGCTGCCATTGCATCGCAATTGATTGAAAGCCGCGAACGGCAAATGGCTGACGGGGCCGACCTCACTTTGCTGCAGGCTGATCTCACGACGCAACGCCTGCAACAGCAGTTGCAAACCACGGCAGCTGAAAACCGCACACTCACGGCATTGGGTTCAGCCGAACTAGCTGCGGCCCTGTCAACCACGGCGCAAAAGGCCGGGCGACGATTCATGATCGTGGATGGGGGCGGCAAGATCACGGCGGCAGTACCCGACGATCAACACAGTGTTGGCCGCAATGCCGTAGACGTGCTGGGCGCGTCGTATTTTACCAGCAGTGAGATTGACTCCGACACACTAAAGCCCGTTGTGTTGAACAATGCCCAGGTCGCCTTCGTTGCCACCCGCAGTCTGGGTGTATTGCCAGGCACGCTTATTGTGTTGCATCCGCAAGATAATATTCTGAGTGACTGGCAGGATGGTGTGACGCGACTTGCGGTGTTGTTTGGCGTCACGTTCCTGATCCTGTCCTTGCAGTCAGCAGCATTCTATTGGCAGGCCGCAAAGGCGAATGAAGCGGATGATGCCTTGAGCCTTGCCACCACGCGCCTTGAACGAGCACTCGACGGCGGCCAATGCGGACTGTGGGATTGGAATCTTGCGGAGGGTCGCTTCTTCTGGTCCACATCGATGTACGACATTCTGGGGCTGCAGGCCGGTGGTCTACGCCTGACCTTCGGTGATGTATCAAAACGCATTCACCCCGATGATGCAAAACTTGATGACCTTGCCGAGGACTTGCTCACAGGCCGCGCCAAGGTGTTCGATCATGAGTTTCGCATGCGCCATGAAAACGGCTCGTGGGTGTGGCTGCGTGCCCGCGCGGCCCTGGCCCCTGGCAGCAAGACGACCGAGCCGCATCTTGTTGGCATCGTGTTTGATATCTCGCTGCAAAAGAAACTCGACAAGATGAACGAAGCCGCCGAAGTGCGCCTGAAAGACGCCATTGAAAATATCTCGGAAGCCTTTGTGCTGTGGGACACCGAGAGCCAGCTTGTGATCTGCAACAGCAAGTACCAGCAGTTCCACTCACTGCCCGCCTCGGCCTGTGTGCCAGGTACACCTTACAGCGTGGTGGCAAGCTCTGCCAAGGAACCGCTGGTGAAGCAATATGTGCCAGGTGAAATCAACGACCGCTCGGGTGCCCGTTCCGTCGAGGTGCAGTTGGCCGACGGGCGTTGGCTGCAAATCAACGAGCGACGCACCAAGGACGGTGGCTTTGTGTCAGTAGGCACCGACATTTCAGCCCTGAAAAAGCAGGAGGAGAAACTCCTCAACTCCGAAAAAACGCTGATGGTCACCGTGCGGGACTTGCAACGAGAACGCCAGACCGCTGAAGAACAATCCCAGCGCCTCGCGGAATTGGCCGACAAATACGCCAGTGAAAAAACCCGCGCTGAGACAGCCAATCGTTCGAAGTCAGAATTCCTGGCCAACATGAGCCATGAACTCAGAACGCCACTCAATGCCATCATCGGCTTCAGTGAAATCATGACGGCCCAGATGTTCGGCGCCCTGGGTTCAACCAAGTACAACGAATATGTCGCCGACATCAGGAGAAGCGGGCAGTTTCTTCTTGATGTGATCAATGACATTCTCGACATGTCGAAGATTGAAGCAGGTCGTACCGATCTTGAACTTGAAGACTTCAGCTTTGTCCCGGTTATCGACGATGTGATGCGACTGGTCGGGCCGCGTGCCAATGAATCAGGTGTTCAAATCACGGCCGATTGTGATGAGGACGTATCATTGCGCGCCGACAAGCGTGCAGTGAAACAGATCCTGATCAATCTCCTGTCGAATGCCGTGAAGTTCACGCCGGAAGGCGGCAAGGTCAGCCTCACATCAACAGTGAGTGAGAGTGCATTGCATTTATCCATCGTCGATACGGGAATAGGCATACCGAAACGCGACATCGACAAACTGGGACGTCCCTTTGAGCAGGTTGAAAATCAATTCACCAAAAGCAAAGGCGGCTCTGGTCTCGGCCTCGCCATATCGCGTTCATTGGTAGAACTGCACGGCGGTGTCTTGACCATTGCCAGTGTACTGAACAAGGGCACCACGGTCACGGTGTCACTGCCACTCGGGCGTTAATCCCGCTTTCGGCGTTTGCCTCTTTCATCACGGTCGCGAATGGCAGCAGCCAGAAGTTTTCGTTCTTCGGGCGTCAGTTGAGTGACGATCTTCACCACCACATCACCACCGCGTGCAGCCAGGCTTTCAGTGCCGGTTGAAAAGGCAACTACGGTCTGGCGCACATCTTCAATGGAAAAATTCTCTCTTTCAAGCGCATCGGCAAGTTTGAGGCTGGTACCTTCCGATGCCGCACGAAGCTGGCGCAGATCATCGCGGTTGTCGCGCACGATCTGCATCAACGCGCTACGGCGATCACTCGTGATATCGCGGAAGAATTTACGGGGAATGAGTTGCACATAGCTCGCACCCACCAGACGGTCGCGTCCCTCACCAAAGCGCGCGCCAGCAATGATGCCTCCCACCATCAGATTAAGCATCAGCGAAATTCCCAACACGACGGTCCACCAGCGCGAACGCAGCTGCGGCAGCCAGTTGAAGCGCGGTTTGCTCTGCGTCACGTCACTCATGAAAGTTCACCGTTGATGAATAATTCTGTATCTTCAATTCCGACGTTGAAAAGGTTGTCCGTTGCATCGGCGAAGCTTGACGTGCCAAGACTGCTCAAACTATCCGCGAGGGTTCCCTGCGCACCGAGATAGATTCCAATCGCCAACGATGCGGCCAGCGGAATGGAGCTGAGCCAGAGGTTCGCGGATTTTGTGGATGCCACATTTTTCTGCGGAAAGGCAATCACGTTGCTGCCCTGTGACTGCTCTAGCTTGGCTTGCAGACGATCAGCAAAACCAGTCGGCAAGGGCGGTTGGGCCACCTGCTTCAGCAGCACATCCAATTCGGTGTCAGTCAGCGGGTTTTTCGCCATGGCTTTCAGTCCTTTTCCGTCAGCGCAGACAGCAGTTCATGCTTGTCCACCGTCAATTGTTCTTTCAGGGCCCGGCGAGCTCTCGCCAGCAATGACTCAAAGGCATCCACACTCAGCTCCATGATCTCGGCAGCTTGCCCTTGGTGCAGCTGTTCAAAATGCGCAAGCACCAAGGCCTGTTTCTGCCGCTCAGGCAAAAGCGCCACCGCCCGGTCCACTCGTTTTGCCACCCATGCCCGGCTCATGCGCTCCTCTGCATTGGGCCTGGCATCACTGACGTCGTCGGCCGCTTCAAGGGAGCGGTCCGGCCTGCGGCGGAACCCGTCCATGGCGAGATTGTGCGCCACCCGCATGAGCCAGCCCTTGAGTGCTGCTGCATCACGCACCTGGGCCGGGTTGTTCCACAGTTTGAGGAATGCTTCCTGGGCAATATCCTCGGCGTCGCTGCTGCCGTTGGTCATGCGCCACACCACGCGATAAACCATCGCGTGATATTTCGCGACCAGGGTCCCGAAGGCTTTCGCATCGCGCTGAACCGCCGCACGTAAAAGGTCCGCATCATTGTGATGATGCAGACCAGCCAGAGCTGCCGCTGTTGCGTCTGCTGACAAATTCGGCCTACTCCCGTTGTTACTTCGCAGGCTGACCCAGAAAGGCCTTGCGCCATTCGCCGCGCTTGAAGCCCCTGAGTTCTGCCAGGTCCACACCACCATCATGGTCTGCATCGGCCTTGTCAAACATCGAGTCAGCAACCTTCGCAAATTCCGCTTCCGAAATGCTGCCGTCTTGGTTGGCGTCCATCAGTTGCAGCATGCGGGTGCGCCGTGCCTCCATTCGCTTTTGCAACATGGTGTCGATTTCGGCCACGGTCACCTTCTTGTCGCCATTGGCATCAACCGCCGTAAAGCGCTTGGCCATGCGTGGCATGATCTCTTCGCGGTTGATGCGCCCGTCCTTGTTGGCATCAAGCCGTTGCAGCGCTCTTTCACCGCGCGGCAGATAGGGTTCATTGGCCAGTGTTGTGCCAGCCGTGGTGCACAGGGCCAAGGCCCCGACAATCAAGTATTTCATTGGTGTTTCCTCCAAAATGAGTGTTTCGGAAGCGCGCTTCTGCCCATTAAGACGGAACACAAGGAGAATTCCGTCGCGGCTTTTCAATTTTTTTCTGGTGGACCCACCAGTTGGTCGAAAGCAGCGGCCACCAGCACCTGGGTCTGGCGCAAAAGCTCTTCAGCACCACGCACATCCGGCGTTCCCGCCGCTTGCGCCACGACGCGGTTAAGGCCCGGCAGAGCGCTGTCGAAATCAAAATTGCTGTCAAGGCAAAGTCGCAAAATCTGAGTCAGGCGATGGTAAAGCCGCGTGGCGCCAATCAATTCCCTGCACACTCCGGCATCAATTACGCCGGCAGCGCTCATCTTGTCAAAGGCCTGAACGGTGTTGGTATCGAGAATGTCAGGATGCGCGTGGGCATGAACGAGTTGCAGAAACTGCGCAATGAACTCTGCTTCCACAAGCCCGCCCCGAACCCGCTTGATATCCCAAGGCGACGTTGGCTTTTGTTCGCGCAACATCAGACCACGCATGGCAATCACATCCAGCCGCGTTACCGCCTCATCCCTCAAGCTGGAAAGCACCTGGCGTTTCACGCTTTCAAGTTCTGCGCAAAGTGACGCGTCTCCTGCAATCGGCCTTACCCGCGTCAGGGCGAGTTTTTCCCATGTCCAGGCACTTTCTGTTTGATAGGCCTTGAAACTGGCAAGGCTGGTGGCCACTGGCCCCTGGCTGCCGGTGGGGCGCAGCCGCATGTCCACTTCATACAATTCACCTTCCGCTGTGGGCGCTGAAACTGCCGTGATCAAACGTTGTGTCAGTTTGGTATAATATTGGCTGGGCGCAATTGCGCGCGACCCGGATGATGCCAGGCAATCCACCGCGTGGTCATAAACCACAACGAGATCAAGGTCGGAGGCCGCAGTCATTTCGCATCCACCAAGTTTGCCCATGGCGATGACCGCAACGCGACCACGCTCCACCAGCCCATGCTGACGTTCGATATCGTCACATACTGCCCTCAGCAGCCGATTGATCACGCAATCTGCAATCTGGGTGAATCCGTGCCCCGCTTCCTCGGCGGACACCGTTTCCGAAAGCACCCGCACCCCCACGCGGAACTTCTGTTCGCGACAAAACACCCGCATGCGGTCCATGGCCTCATCCAGGGGCAGGCCGTTTGGCACCAGATCCTCAGCAAGTTCGCTCAACGCTGACTGCGATGGCAGCGGACCAAAAAATCCAGGTTCCAGCACAGCTTCCAGAATGCGCGGTTGACGGCTTAGGCCCTGCGCAAGTCGAGGTGCCGTTCCCAGTATCCGCGCAATCAGGTCGAGCAGGTCAGGATTGGCTTTCAACATTGCGAAGAGTTGCACACCAGCGGGCAAGCCTTGGAGAAACCGGTCGAAGTTCAGAAATGTCCGATCGCCATCGCCGCCACGCGACAAGGCCGTCAACAGTTTGGGCATCAACTCGGTGAGGGCCTCTTTCGCCCGCCTGTCGCGCGTTGCAGCATAGCGGCCAAAATGCCAGCCACGAATGGTGGCGGACACTTCTGAGGCTTGGGCAAAGCCCATGCGCTGCAGTGTGTCGATGGTTTCAGGATCATCCTCACCGCCGGTGAACACCAGCGCACCTGCCTCACCGCCCAATGTTGCCGACTGTTCAAACAACCTGGCGGAATGCTTGCGCACGGTTTCCAGCGTTGTTCGTATCTTGTCGCGGAATTCATCGGCATCTGCGAAACCGCAGAATTGAGCGAAGACCTTGAACGCTTCCCCCGTGGGAACATTGTGGGTCTGCTCGTCGCGTTGCATCTGCGCCCGGTGCTCCCATGTTCGAAGCAGCGTGTAGGCGACTTTGAGATCAGTGGCCGTGCTGGCACTGATCCACGCGGCATGAACCAGGGCGTCCAGCATATCCACGGTGCGGCGACCGCGCAGTGCCGGGTTGCGGCCACCGGCAATGAGTTGCTGTGTCTGCACGAAAAATTCAATCTCGCGAATTCCACCGCGACCAAGTTTCAGGTTATGGCCCTCAACCGCAATCTCACCATGGCCTTTGACGGCGTGAATCTGCCGGATCAGGGATTGGATGTCGGTGATGGCGGCAAAGTCCAGATATTTGCGCCAGATGTAGGGCTCGAGAGTTTTGAGAAAAGCTTCGCCGAGGGCAATGTCACCCGCAATCGCCCGCGCCTTGATGAAGGCTGCACGTTCCCAATTCTGCCCGAGACTCAGGTAATACTGTTCGGCTGACTGTATTGAAATTGCAATCTGCGTGGCGCGGGGGTCAGGGCGCAGACGCAGATCGGTGCGGAACACATAGCCATCTGCCGTTTGTTCCTGCAGCAAGGCCACAAGACGCTGCGTCAATCGCACAAAGAATTTTGCGACTTCGCTGCCCGGTGGCAGATTTTGCGTGTCGGCGTCGTAGAGAACAATCAAATCCACGTCACTGGAATAATTGAGTTCAAAGGCACCATGCTTGCCCATGGCGAGGATGACGAAGCCGCATCTGGCCGCGTCAGCATAGTGAATTTTGTTGCTGGCCGCAGCATCGCGCAACAGCGCGTTGAGGGCCGCGTTGATCGCTGTATCAGCAAATCGCGTGATCCCTTGCGTCACCTCGTCAAGTGACCAGGCACCAGAAAGGTCGTAAAGGCCGCAAAGCAGTGCGAATCGGGATTTCAGGTGGCGCAACGCCGGTCCGACCTCGGGCATGGGAAGTGTTTCGACAGCGAGAGTCTGTTGCAAGAGTTCTTCAAGCGCGTCTGCGGGAGACTTGTTCAAAATCGAAACTGCGTATGCCTCGTGGTCATGCAACAGCTGTTTCAGGTAGGGCGAGCCTGCGGTGATGCGTACGATGTTCAAAGGCTTTCCCTCTCCGTCACCTCTGCGGCGTGCCATCTCTCCCGCAAGCGGGCGAGGATACATTACTTTTCCTCGCCCGCTTGCGGTAGAGGTGGATCGCGCGTCAGCGCAAGACGGAGAGGGACCGTGCCTCATCCGATAGCGGCAATCTCAGCACAGCCTTCAACCCCGGCCCCGCATCCTCCAGTTCCAGATTGCCACCATGCATGCGCAACACACTGGCAACAAGACTGAGGCCCAAGCCATTACCCGGCTTGGACCGGCTCTCATCCAGCCTGACAAAGCGTTGCAACACACGTTCCCTATTCTCTGATGCAATACCAACACCAGCATCTGAAATCGCAATCACTGCCTTGCCATTGTCAATAGCGACTTCGATTGCAATATGCACGGCCTCCCCGCCAGCAGTCGCACCATACTTCATGGCATTGTCAATGACATTGCTGAAAGCCTGTGACAGTAATTGCCGGTCGCCGTGAACGTCGATGACTGGAAGATCTGACAGTTTCAGGCTGCCACCTGCATCTTCAATCAAAGGCTCATAAAGTTCCGCGACATCACGCAAGACATCGGCCACATCAATGGCTTCAAAACCTTCACCACGTTGCCCCGCTTCGGCCCGCGCAATTGATAGCAGCGCGTTGAAAGTTTGCAGCAGCTTTTCGCTTTCCGTGATCGTCTGTTGCAGGGCAGCACTATGCTCGCGGGGAGATTCTGACCGCAGCGCGGCTTCGGCACGGGCGCGCAGTCTGGTCAACGGCGTGCGCAAATCGTGCGCCACATTGCTGGACACTTCCTTCATGCCCAGCATCAAGCGCTCAATCTGAGCCAGCATTTCATTGAGGGAGCCGGAGAGCCGATCAAGTTCGTCACCAGATCCAGCAACAGGCATGCGCTGCGACAAATCCCCCGCCATGATGGTGCGGCTGGTGTCGGTGATGGCGTCCACACGGCGCAAGAAATTGCGCGACGTGAGGTAACCCCCGCTCAATCCCAGAACCAATGCCAGACCCAGTCCCCAGTAAAAGGCGTTCTGAATGACGTTACGAAATGAATGCAACTCTTCCACATCGCGGCCCACCAGCAATTCATAGCCGCCAGAGAGTTCCACGTGAAAGGCATGCGCCATGTGTTTGACCCGGGAGGCACCCTTGCCTTTCACAATGGGAAAGTCCACCCAAGTCGCATCTTTGGGTTTGGGTGAGGGCATGGCTGCAAGATTGCCCGTGAGGCGTTCGTTTTGGGCGTTGACCAGCAAATACAGCGTGCCCGTCTCATCGGCCATGCGGCGGTTGATGACGTCAACGACGCCGTTCAAACCCCGCAGGGCATATTGGTCGCCCAAGCCCTGGATTTCCGAGCGGATGGTGTCTTCTATTTGCCGTTCCAGAAGACCGACCGTGCTCCAGAAAACATAGCCCAGCAACGCCCCGACGGAGAGCAGGAATACAATGAGGTAGATGGCAGCCAGACGAAAGGTGGAAGTTCGGAATATTTTGGCGTTAACGATCACGGATCATATATCCGGCACCGCGCACCGTTTGTAAAATGGGTTCGTCAAATCCCTTGTCGATTTTTGAGCGCAACCGCGACACATGCACGTCAATCACATTGGTCTGCGGATCAAAATGATAATCCCATACGTTTTCGAGAAGCATGGTGCGCGTCACGATATGGCCGGCATGGCGCATGAGATATTCCAGCAGTTTGAATTCGCGGGGTTGCAGGGGAATTTCCTTGCCAGCCCTGGTCACATCGCGCGTCAGCAAATCCAATTCAAGATCGCAGGCCTTCAACCGGGTTTCGGGTGCCGAGCCCGTGTTGCGACGGGAAAGACCCTCGACACGGGCCAAGAGTTCCGAAAAGGAATAGGGCTTGGCCAGATAATCATCACCGCCCGCACGAAGGCCGCGCACGCGCTCATCCACATCGGACAAGGCGCTGAGAATCAAAACCGGTGTGGTGGAACCTTCAGCTCGCAGACTGCGGATGACCGATAGCCCGTCGAGCTTCGGCAGCATGCGATCAACGATCAACACATCGTGAACACCTTCTTGGGCAAGCGCCAAGCCGTGTTCACCATCGGCAGCATGATCAACCAGATGACCACTTTCTTTGAGGCCGCGCACCAGCCAGGTGGCCGCGTCCCGATCATCTTCGATTAACAGCACGCGCATGGATTTTCTTGTTCGTTCCCTGATGTCGATGGTGTCACATGATACCTGAAACACATCAGGTCTGAAAAGGGGCGGCGCGGAGACAGTTTCATTTGGGGGAACGTCGGGGGATCCTGTCTCCGCGCCTGTTGGGCCCATTGCTGAGCGGGGAAGCGTCATGTGCCCAATTCTTTCATTTTACGTGGGGGGCTGGATTTGGATTTTCAACCCTGATCACGAGGAAGTGTGATGTAGGACTGATTGTCGCCAGACCGGACCAGCATCAGCACCTTCTTGCCTTTCACGTTCTTCAATGCATTTTCGATATCACCAGCAGAAGCGATTTCCTTGCCCGAAATTTCGAGAATGATATCGCCCGTCTTCAGTCCGCGCTGGGCGGCTTCTGACTTGGGATCAATATCGGTAATCTGTACACCGGCACCATCAGGCGCACGCGTCACAGAAAGACCGAGGTCAGACAAATCAAAGCCCGACTTCTTCTTGTCTTCAGCCGATCCCATCATCTTTGCTGCTTCACGGGGCATGGTGCCGATTTCAACATCAACAGTCTGGCGCTTGCCATCCCGTACGATCTCGATGGGAACCGACTTGCCGGGCTTCAAGCCAGCCACCGTGCGCGACAGATCCTTGGCATCCTCAATGGTCTCACCATTGGCAGTCACAATGGTATCACCCTGCTTCAGACCCGCTTTCGCCGCAGGTGAATCACCTGAAAGGGCAGACACAATCGCACCCTCCGCCTTTTCGAGGCCCAGGCTTTCCGCAATGTCTGCAGTAACCGGCTGAATCTGTACGCCAAGGTAACCACGAGTCACCGTGCCATCGGCCTTCAGTTCCTCAATCACGTTCTTGACAACGCTGGCTGGAATGGCAAAGCCGATACCGACAGAACCACCTGATGGTGAGAAGATGGCGGTATTGACGCCAACAACTTCACCTTCAAGATTGAAGGCCGGGCCACCGGAATTGCCCTTGTTGATCGAGGCGTCAATCTGAATGAAATCATCATAAGGACCAGAGCCGATGTCACGGCCACGAGCGGAAATGATGCCTGCGGTCACCGAACCGCCCAAGCCAAATGGATTGCCAACGGCCATGACCCAGTCACCCACCTTGGCGTCCTTCGTGGTCAAGGGCACATAATCGAACTTCGTGTCGGAAGTGATTTTCAGCAAGGCGAGATCAGTCTTGGAATCCGTTCCAATCACCTTGGCGTCAAATTCCTTCCCACCCTCAAACGTCACTTTCACGGTTGAGGCGTCTTTCACAACATGGTTGTTGGTCACCACATAACCATCTTCACTGATGACAAAACCAGAGCCAACTGCCGAGTTGCCCCGCTGGCCACCGCGCGGACCCTGAAAGCGATCCCGGAACTGCGGGAATTGCTCAAGGAACTCCTTCATCTGCGGCGGCATCTCCCCTGCTCCGTCCATGCCATCAGCGGCGGCGGGCTGGTACTTCACTTCAACGCTGACGACAGACGGCATCACATGCTCTGCAAGCGACGAAAAACCCTTTGTCGGGTCAATGGCCGTTATGGTGCCCTGGGCAAAGGCTTGCGGTACTGAATGCAGGGCCATGGAGCCCGTGAGCAAGGTTGAAGCCAGCAGGCTGACGGCGAAAACGCCGAGAACTGATTTAGCGGTGCGTGGGGTGGTGGTCATCCGTATCTCTCCGAGTTTGTAAATAGTTGAACGGAACATAGGAATGCCGCCGTTACATCAACATGGCTGCCACATGAAATCTCTGTAAGGCTTGTGTCGGCCCGGTGGCCAAACTCGACTATTTCCGCAGAATTGCCTCAACTTCTGCTTTTTCCCTGACGGAAAGTTGATCAGGCTTTGCCTGAGGCCTGCGCCTGAACGCAAAAGCCATCCCCGCCGCCAGCAACAGAAATGGCATAGCCCACAGAATCAGCGTGGCGGGCTTCAGGCGCGGCTTCAGCAGAACATATTCGCCATAACGCGCCACGACAAAATCAACCACGTCTTCATCCGAGCGGTTTTGTTGCAACTGTTCACGGATCAAAATGCGAAGGTCACGGGCCACAGGCGCATCAGAGTCGTCGATGGACTGATTCTGGCAGACAAGGCAGCGAAGACCGGCGGAGATGTCGCGGGCGCGGGCTTCAAGCACTGGGTCTTTGAGGATTTCATCGGGTTGCACAGCGAGTGCGGGAGTGGAAAGGAAACAGAGAGTGAGGAGTGCAAGGAGGAATTCCCTCTCCGTCATCGCTGCGCGATGCCACCTCTCCCGCAAGCGGGCGAGGAAACGACTTATCCTCGCCCGCTTGCGGGAGAGGTGGCACGCGAAGCGTGACGGAGAGGGACTTCTTTTCACGCGCCTGCCACTGCCTTCATCGCCCGCTGCGGCACGCCAATCCTGAGGCGTCGATCACTCAGCGACAAAAACCCGCCCACAAACATGATCGTCGCCCCGAGCCATATCCACGTGGCAAGCGGATTGTAAGACGCCCGCACATTGCGCGCACCATCGCCCGCATCATCCCCCATCACCACGTAGAGATCGCCAAACAGACCCTGTACTAATCCCACCTCCGTGGTCGGCTGGTTTGACGGTTTGAAAACGCGTTTTTCAGAAACGATGTTGGCAACCTCGCTGTCACCAATCGCAACCTTGAAGCGGCCCTTGATGCCATCGTAGTTGGCACCCTGCAAAGGTTCATCACCCAGATAGGTCACCGTGTAATTCGCTACTGCGACCTTGTCTCCTGGCTTCATCGTGAGGATGTGCTCCTCCTTCCAGACGCTGAGGATGACGACGCCAATCACCAAAAAACCCAGGCCCGCGTGGGCCAATGCTGCGCCGTGGGCCGAGAGCGGCAGACCCTTGTAACGCGCCCAGGCGATGGCACCGGGAGCGCTGCCAAAATTGATCTTTTGGGCGATGTCCTTGAAACTGCCAAACACCGCCCAGGCTCCCATGGCAATGGCAACCGGCGCCAGCCATGGCCCGCGTTGTGTGGCCACCAAAACGGCGATAGCGATGAAGAGGGCTGCCACCGCAGGCAACAGGATTTTCTTCGACACCGCACGCACATTGGCCCGCTTCCAGGTCAAAAGTGGACCAATCGGCATGACCAGCAACAACGGCAGTATGATCGGCCCGAAGGTGAGGTTGAAGTAAGGGGCACCGACGGAAATCTTGTCGCCAGTGATGGATTCAAGTGCGAGAGGATAGAGCGTGCCAATGAACACCGCCGCGCAGGCTGTGCAAAGCAGGAGATTGTTCAGCACCAGCCCGCCTTCACGGCTGACGGGTGCAAACAGGCCGCCCGCTTTCAGAGACGATGCACGAGCCGCAAACAGTGTGAGACTGCCGCCCACAAAAATGCCAAGGATCATGAGAATATAAAGCCCGCGCTCCGGATCAACCGCGAAGGCATGAACCGACGTCAGCACACCCGAGCGCACCAGGAAAGTTCCCACCAGCGACAGCGAAAAGGCAAGAATGGAAAGCAGGATGGTCCAGATTTTGAGAGCACCGCGCTTTTCAACCACGATGGCCGAGTGCAGCAACGCCGTTGCGATGAGCCAGGGCATGAAGCTTGCATTTTCCACCGGATCCCAGAACCAGAAGCCACCCCAACCCAGTTCGTAATAGGCCCACCAGGATCCCATGGCGATGCCGATGGTGAGCATGGACCACGAAAGCAAAGTCCATGGCCTGACCCAGCGCGCCCATGCCGCATCCACCTTGCCCTCAAGCAAAGCAGCCACCGCAAACGAAAACGAAATCGAAAGCCCGACATAGCCGGCGTAGAGAAACGGTGGATGGAAAGCGAGTGCAGGGTCTTGCAAGATGGGATTGAGGCCGTTGCCCTCGATGGGCGGACTGGCCAGGCGCAGGAACGGGTTTGATGCAAAGACAACGAACAACAGGAATGCCACTCCAATCGCCCCCTGCACGGACAATACGCGGGCACGCAGTGTGGCTGGCAGATGCGTGCCAAACACTGCCACTGCCGCACCGAACAGGGCGAGAATCAACACCCACAACAGCATGGACCCCTCATGATTGCCCCAAACGCCGGAGATTTTGTAGATCAGTGGTTTCGCAGAATGGGAGTTTTCGACAACGTTCAGAACCGAGAAGTCACTGACCAGGTAGGCATTGGTCAAGGCCAGAAATGACAACGCGATGAGCGCAAATTGCGTGACAGCCGCCATGCGGCCCTGTTGCATGAGTGCCGCATTACCAATCCAGGCACCGTAAAGAGGAACCAGCATTTGCCAACCCGCGACAACAAGCGCCAATACCAGGGCGAAATGGCCAAGTTCAACGGTCACAACCAGACCTCGAGGACCGTCGCGTTTGGCGGAGAAGGCCCCCATCGCCCTTCGGGCACTTCCCCAACAAGTTGGGGAAGACCAGGCCGCAAACTCTTCCCTGAAAATTTAACGGGGGCTCGCTCAACGAGTCCTTCCCCAACTCGTTGGGGAAGTGCCCGAAGGGCGATGGGGGCCTTCGTCGCCGTATGCGACAACTGGAACCTTTTCATTGCGTCTTCTCACCTTCCTGCCAAACGCCCTTTTCCTTCAGCTTGTCCGCCACATCCTTCGGCATGTAGTTTTCGTCATGCTTGGCTAGCACAGTATCCGCCGTCATCATGCCATCCGCTGTCAACTGCCCTTCGGTGACCACGCCTTGGCCCTCGCGAAACAGGTCAGGCAACTGGCCGTTGTAGGACACCAGCATATTGCCAATCTTGTCTGTGACGAGAAAAACTGTGGTCGTGCCAGTTTTGCTGATCGATCCTTTTTCCACGAGCCCGCCGAGGCGAATGCGCGTGCCTGTGGCAAGTTTCTTCTCCACCACTTCCGAAGGCGTATAAAAAAACACGATGGTATCGCGAATGGCGTAAAGCACAAGCCCCGCCGCACAGCCGAGGACCGCCAAGGACGCGAGAATGATTGTGAGGCGTGTCTGCTTCCGTGTCATTTCAGTTTCAGTTCCTGGGCAAGGTCGTTGATCAGCTTCATATCCCCTGCATTCGTGGCGAAAGTGGCGCGGGCTGTCGTCAGCGCCGCAACCGCTTTTTCGTTTTCCCCCAAAACAGTGCGTGCACGGATCAACCTTAACCAGCCCTGAACATCCTGCGGATTGGTTTTAAGCTTGCCCTCCAGCCCATCCACCATGGAGCGGATCATGGCCGTGAGTTCTTCCGGCTTCATGCCCTCAGCACCCTGCATTTGTTCAGCGCTGATTTCCGGCGCCGACGCATTAGGCTGCAACCGCGCCAACTGCCCTTCGATGGATTTGCGGTAAGGCGCATTAGCAGGCGCGGTTGCAAGCAGACTCTCGAAAGCCAGCTTCGCTTCCGCCGTCCTTCCCTCCTGCGCCAAATTCAAGGCCGCATAATAAAGTGCCTTGGGCTGTTTTGCATCCAGCGCCAATGCTTTCTTGGTTACAGCAACAGATCGCTCTGTCATCAAGCCGCTATTTTCGTAAACCAGCACCTCACCGAGATCGGCATAGAGTGCTGCAGAGGGGCCGGAAATGCGAATGATCTCCGCCATCGTATTGGCCGCATCGCCAAAGCGTCCGAGGCTCAGGTAACTCGTTGTCAGAAACTTCCAGCCCGGCAGATTGTCTGGCGTCTTCTTCTGTTGCGCTTCAACCACGGCAAGGGTTGCAGGCCAGTCCAGCGATGCGGGATCAATGCTGTTGTCGGTCTTCAGGTCGGCAAGCTTTTTTTCTGCAGCGGCAAGGCGGGCTTGATACGGCACATCGGTTGCAGCAACACTGCCGAGATACCAATACAGTGCACCCGCCAGAACAGGCACCACCAGCACCAGCACTTTCGGCACATGTGATGTGACACGTTGGGGCGCATCCTGCTCTCTCGCGGCACCCAGCAGTCTGCGACTGATTTCGGTGCGCTGCCCTTCCGCCTCGCTTTCACTCAACGTGCCTGCGGCAACATCGCGCTCCAATTCGGCCAGTTGATCTTTGTAAATCGCCAATGCGCCAGCGCTGCGATCGGCGGGAGCAGTTTTCGACTGTCCAGTCATCAGGAGCACAGCCACTGTGACCAAGCTCAACAGACCTGCCAAAATCCAGAACATCAGCATTGCAACAACAACCTCGACCCAGCGCCGACATAGGCTTTGCTGCCTGAATATCCGCCATGCCCCGTTGTCGCACGGGCCGTGTTCCATGTCGGAAAAGCATGGAGTGCAGGACATGTGTTTGATAGAAGGGCGGCAACTCCGCTGGGATTGTTCATGCCGCAACGTTATTCCATTTTCTCCCTCGCCCGCAATGCGCTTGGCTACCACAAGGATTGGGAGCGGGCCTGGCGTTCGCCGGAGCCGAAACCGGAGTATGATGCGGTCATCGTGGGGGCTGGCGGCCATGGTCTGGCCACGGCCTATTACATGGCGAAGAACCACAAGATGACCAACATTGCCGTCATCGA
>JANNNG010000160.1:0-15055 GCA_031398425.1 Hyphomicrobiales bacterium
CAGGAACAGGGCAGCAGCGTCATTACCATGATTTTCCGGCGCATCGTCCTCCGCAATATCATGAGCCAATTGCCAGGAAAGGGCGGCGACTTTCTGGGCGGGGAGTTTTTGTGTTGAGGCCCAGCTTTGTCTCACGTCACGCATGGGCAGTTCGAGGAGGAGCGAGTCTGCAACACGCAAGGGAATATTGCCGCGTCGGCGAATTTCCTCGGCCAGCCCGCTGGTATCAAGCGGTGGGCAACTCAGGCTGACACAACCAAGGCTTCGGGCATGCGACATGGCAGGCCTCCTACGCGACTGACTAAACTTCAGGCAGTGTGCGCGTGCCACGTTGCGATTGCGTTAATGCGCGAAAGCTTCATTCGGCGCTATGGCACACGGCTTCCACATTGTTGCCATCGAGGTCGATGACGAAGCCGCCGTAATAATGCTCATGATAGTGGGGGCGCAGGCCAGGCTTGCCATTGTCCGTTGCACCTGCCGCCATGGCAGCGGCATGGAAGGCGTCGACAGCTGATCGGTTTTTGGCGGCGAATGCGACGTGGACAAATTTGTTCTCGTGGCTGCCGTCGCTGATCCAGAATTGTGGCTGCTCCGCGCCAAAGCCGCAAACGCCGCGCCCGCCTGTGTGTTCCTTCGGAATTTCCATCATCATCTTGACACCCAGTGGGGCCAAAGTTTTCTCGTAGAATGCCATGGCGGCGGCAAAGTCTTTCACGGGAATTCCAATGTGGTCAATCATGAGCGGTGCTCCTTGTTTTCCAGTCGCGCTGGTAGCTTGTGAGTTCAATGTCGGGAGCTACAATATCGCGCATGGCAATGTCAGCGCGTGTCAGCAGTCCACCGGGCATCAAAGCTAGGCAGGCGGCGCCGGTTGCTGTGCCGTCGCGCAAGGTGGAGGCGAAGATGGTTTGCCCTCGTCGCAGGGAAGCCAGAAGTTTCAGGAACACGTCGTTTTGCGAGAATGGGCCATCAACGATAATGGCGTGTTCTGAATGCAGTGCATCCAGTGATTCTGACACCATCAAGGCGCAATACAGTGATGCAAGCGAGGCGCGGGCTTCGTCTGTGTCGGGCAGCGGGCCGATGATTTTTCCCTTGCCGCCGGTGTGTGGAATGGGTCCGCCTGAATCCGTGAATGATGGCAGAGCCATGGTGCGCGCGCGGATGAGTTCGGCAACAGAAGCAAGAGTTGCCTTGGAACCGTCAGTACCTTTGGCGATGATCTCGAATTCCTTGCCGCCGAAAAAACGCGAGCAGGCTATAGTTTTGCCGAAGACCGAAGCGCTGGCCACAATATCACGGGCCGCATCAAGCCTGCGCATGTCGGCGTGGGAGTCAAAGCCGATGATCCATGTCCCGGTGGAAAGGAGTGTGAAGTGGTCTAGCCCAGCCGCGAGGTAGCGCAGGTAGTTGGCGTTTGAATCATGCACGCCCGCAAGGATCTTGCCCTCGCCCGCGAGTTTCAAAGAGAAGATGCCGACCACATCCCAGGCGTTTGCGCGGGGAGCAAAGCGTGTGTCCCAGCCTTGTGAGCGGCTGATGGACGAGGGCGTGTTGTTGCGCAAGTCCATGAGATGGGACTGGCAGGACATCGACGAGATTTCCGTGACCGGGCGACCACCCAGGCCAAAGGCCACATACTGCATCAGCGGCAGAATGGTATGAACCTCGGCAAACTGTTCGGGCAGTGCGGTTTGCTGCCAGTAAAGTTGAACGGCATGCAGCAGGGCCATGGGCAGGAGAGGGGAATAGGTTTCCTCGAATGGGGGCATCAACTTCCTGTAGCCTTCAAGGATGTGAGATGGCGGTTCAGACATATAGTTCATGACCGGCAAGGCCAAGGTGCCGTCTTGTTTCAGGCACACCACGCAGGCACCGTGAGCCGACGGCACGATAACATCGACGGGCAAAACAGCATCAAGCTCAAGGATGGCGGCTCTTGCAAAGTCCAGAATGGGACCGACATCAATCTCCAGATAACGGGTGCCGTCGTGATGCGGACTGACGAGCTTGCGTTCGGCCAGCAGGTTCAATGCGGTGTCATAAAGTATCACCTTGGTGTTGGTGAAACCGACATCGACAACCGCGATGCCCCGGGGGTGTTGGTTTTTTGCAGTCATGCGCAATAGATTATTCATGGCTGAGTACTGGACGCAACGGCTTTTCCGCTGTTACAGCTGCATTCTGAAATTCCGCTGGAGAAATGCTCATGAGCAAGATCAAATATCACGACCTGCGCAAGGCGGTGATCAAAACCTGTCTGGCCATGAATGAAGAGGGCATCAACCAGGGCACCTCGGGCAATGTTAGCGTGCGCACGGATGAAGGATTTCTGATCACGGCGTCGGGCATTGCCTACAAGAAGATGAAGCTTGAGCATGTCGTTGAGATGGATCTGGAGGGTGGTTATCGCGGCGAGTTTTTCCCTTCCACCGAGTGGCGCATGCATATGGATATCTTCAAGGCGCGGCCTGAGGCGATGGCGATTGTCCATGTGCATTCGACCTACGCCACGGCACTGGCATGCCTGCGCAAGGATATACCGTCGTTTCACTACATGATTGGCATCGCGGGTGGGTCGAGCTTGCGGGTGTCGGACTATGCGGAATTTGGCACGCAGGCACTTTCGGATACAATGTTGAAGGCGATGGAGGGGCGGTCCGGGTGTCTGCTCGCCAATCATGGGCAGATTTGTTTTGGCAAGAACTTGGATCAGGCGCTTTGGCGGGCCGGTGAAATCGAAGCGCTGTCGCATCAGTATTGGGCAGCATTGCTGGCAGGGAAACCTGTTGTGTTGGGGGAAGGTGAAATGTCGACGGTGCTCAGGCGGTTTGGGTCCTACGGCAAGCAGGCGGCGGATTTGAAGGGGCAGGATCTATCGACGCTTGCCGTGCATGCGCCGGTGAGACGGGATGGTGTGTTGCCGTCTCTGGCGGAGGCGAAGGTTTCGAAGAAAAAGCGGAAGTAAGTCACTCTCCGTCAGTCGCTTCGCGACTGCCGCCTCTCCTGCAAGCGGGCGAGGATATCCTCGCCCGCTTGCGGGAGAGATAGCATCGCGTCAGCGATGACGGAGAGGGACTTCCATATTGCACCGCACGACAAGTTTTCCGAAGTTGATTGACACGCGCTCAACTCGCACCCTATCGTGTTCGGAACACTTGTAACCTCAGATGAACAAAAGTTCACGATGGGTTTGGGAGGATCCGTTTGGATCAGTTGACGGTCGAATGAGCGCTCACGTGCAGCGCAGACCCTGGTTGCCAAGCTGGTTCACCAGTGAGGCACCGTTGCCATGGTTGCTGCCAGCATCGGCCTTGATGGTGGTGTTCGGCATCTATCCGCTGGTCGAAGCCATCATCACGTCGCTTTACAAGAAGAATGCCGCCACGCGAAAGCTGGTGTTTGATCCCATGTTCAACTGGTCAAAAGTGTTTCGTGATGAGCGCATGTGGGACGCGTTGCTGAACACGCTGATGTACACAGGGATCGCGCTGTTCTTTCAACTTGTGTTGGGCATGCTGATTGCGCTGCTGCTGGATTCAGACCGCAAGGGCTATGGCGTGATGCGGGCCATGATGACGCTGCCGCTTGTGATTCCACCAGCCGTGACCGCCATGATGTTTCTGCTGATGCTGAATGGCTCGTTTGGTGTCATCGCCAAGGGGTTGATGGCCATGGGGTTGCTGACGCCGGGTTATACCATCCTCGGCAATTCATCGACGGCCATGGCCGGCGTGCTGCTGGCAGAGATCTGGCAGTGGACGCCGTTCATGGTGCTGATCATGCTGGCGGGTTTGCGTTCATTGCCCAAGGAGCCTTTTGAAGCAGCCGCCATTGATGGGGCCACGCCGACGCAGGCGTTTTTCAAACTGACGTTGCCCATGATGTCAAAAGTCATCGCGATTGCCGTGCTGATCCGCGGCGTCGATCTGATGCGGGCGTTTGACTATGTGAAGGTGATGACGGATTCGGGGCCGGGTACGGCCACCGAAACCATGACGAGCTACGCGGGTCGGATCTATTTTGGTAATGCCGACTTTCCCTATGCCTCCACCATTTCGCTGCTGACGTTGGTTCTGGTGATTTTTCTGTCCACTGCCTTCATGCGCATTTTCAAGGTGAAGCTCTAGATGGAGATGTCGCGTCCCTGGCAGATTTTGCGTGATATCGTGGCGGTGCTCGTCACGGGCCTGTTCATGTTTCCGATTTTCTGGTGGGCCTTGACGTCGATCAAGCCAATCTCCGCCGTGTTCGACAAGGACAAGATTGTCTGGTTTGATTTTTCGCCAACGTTGATCAACTATGCCGTGACTTTGTTCGGCAGATCTCGCTCGCAATTGGCTATTGATGATGGATTGGGCATGGGCGTTGCTGGCACCGAAGCCTATGATTCGCGTTCGTCGATTCTGGATTCGCTCGTGGTTTCCATCGGCGCCACCACCTTGACCATGATTGCAGCGTTGTTTGCGGCCTACGCTTTGTCGCGCATGCGCTTCACGGGAAGAACTGCATTTCTGAACTGGGTGCTGGGCCAGCGCTTCATGCCGCCGATCGCAATCATCTTTCCGCTTGTGATCACCTATAAATGGGCGGGCATGCGCGACACCGACAACTACTACATGGGTTGGTTGGGCTTGATGTTGATTTATGCGCTGATGAACTTGCCCATCGCCGTGTTGCTGCTCAAGTCCTTCTTCGATGATGTGCCGCAGGATGTTGACCAGGCCGCCATGATCGATGGGGCAACGCGCTGGCAAAGCTTCACCAAGGTGGTGCTGCCCATGGTCAAGGGCGGTGTTGCAGCCTCCGCAGTTTTATGTTTCGTATTTTCCTGGACAGAATTTCTGCTGTCGCTTTTTCTCACGTCGGACATCCGCACGGTGCCCGTCAAGATACAAACCTTTGTCACATCAACCGGCAATGAATGGGGTTTCATCACGGCGCTGGGTACAGCGTCGGTGATCCCCGGTTTCATTTTCATTCTGCTGGTGCAACGCCATCTGGTCCGCGGTCTCACTCTGGGATCCCTGAAGGAGTGAAGCCGTTCGGACGAGAAAACGAGAAGACTCAACAACCCCTGGGAGGATACCAAAATGAGTTTTAGAGAGCATGACAAAAAGACCTTTCTGATTGATGCGGCCAATGATTTCACGGCACGCAAGATTTCGAAGCGTTCGTTCCTGAAGAAATCGGCACTGGCTGGTGTGGGCTTCTCGGCCTTCAACCTTGGCCTTCTCGGCAATGTGCGCAAGGACCGCAGCATTCTGGGATCTCCAGCCTTCGCTGAAGATACGGGCGATCCAGCGGTCAACCAATGGCTGAAGGACGTAGGCTCCAAGTTCAAGGGCAGCAAGATCCGCTATACGTCGGAAGCGACACCACCCACTGTGGTGCTGGACAAGCTGAAGGCTGAGTTCACGGCACTGACCGGTATCGAAGTTGAAATCGAAATTGTCCCCCTGGAACAGGTTCTCGCCAAGGCCACGCAGGACGTGCAGGGCCAGCTTGGTTCCTATGACCTTTATTATCTCGACCAGTCATGGGTTGCCACCTTTGCGCAAGATACCATTGACCCCATTGCCTACTACAAGGACAAGCCGGAACTGGCGCTGCCCGGCATGGATTGGGATGACTTTTCAAAGCCACTCGTTGACGGACTTGCCGTTTATGAAGGCAAGTGGGGCGGCATTCCCTTCGACATTCCGATCATGACCACGATGTACCGCAAGGACATTCTGGACAAGCACAAGATTGCTCCGCCGAACACGGTTGAAGAATTCACGGCTGCTGTGAAACTGATCACAGAAGCCGAGAAGGCCAACGGCATGTTCGGCACGGGCTTGCAGGCCAAATCCGGTCACTACTCGCTGAATTGCGACTGGACGCAGGTTGTCTGGAATGAAGGCGGCACCATCTTCGGAAAAGACAAAAAGTTTGCTGGCAACAGCGAAGCCGCTGTGCGCGGCCTGAAAGTCTACCAGGAATGGCTCAAGAACTCACCGCCAGAATCGACCAACTCGACATGGGATGGTCAATGGCAAATGGGTGCTTCGGGCCAGATTGCGCTTGTCAACTCGTGGGATGAATTTTTCCCCGGCTGGGACGGTGCGGACTCCAAGGTCAAAGGCCTGTGGGAAGCCAAGCGTCCGATCCGCGGTCCGAAATACGCAACACCTGCAGACGCAGGTTTTGGTGAAATCCCCGGTGCAGCACACCAGGGTGGTTCGATCCTTGGTCTTTCCAAGTATTCGAAGAACATTGATGCAGCCTGGATCTTCATGCAGTGGGCTTGTTCGAAGGACATCATGACACGGTGCACGTTGGGTGGTGGTTTTGCCCCCATGCGCATCTCGTCCTTCGCTGACCCCCGCGTGAAGGCAAAGGAAGTTGTCGGCCCCGGCACAACGCGCCACTTGCCTGTTGTGTTGGAAACCATCAACAACGACATGGCCTCTGAACCCGACATGCCGCTGTGGGCCGGCTTCTCCAACAACGAAATTCCGGTGAACCTCGGCAAGCTGCTGACAGGCCAGGATTTCGGTGGCGATGCCAAGGCCTGCATGGACACGGTGGCAGCAGCCATTGATGCGTCCGTGAAGGAAGCTGGTCTGGGCTGATGTGAGGTGTTGCGCCCGGTCGTGAGGCCGGGCGCAAATTTCCCTCTCCGTCTCGCAGCTGCGCTGCGATCCACCTCTCCCGCAAGCGGGCGAGGAGAATAGGTTCTTCTTTCCTCGCCCGCTTGCGGGAGAGGTGTCGCGCGGAACGCGTGACGGAGAGGGACTTTTTTGCGAAATGAACCATGAAACCCGACCTCGTCATTGGCATCGATCAATCCACCACGGCGACGAAGGCGATTGCCTTTGACGCGGGCGGTCAGATTGTTGCCGAAGGTCGCGCACCGGTGCCCCTGTCCAACCCGCAGATGGGCTGGTTCGAGCAGGACGTCTCGGACTGGACGGGGTCGGTTGCGATTGCGCTGAAGCAGTTGACCCGCAAGCTTTCCAAGCATCGCATTGCCGCTGTCTCAATTTCCAACCAGCGTGAGAGTTTTGCGCAGTTTGATGCTGAGGGCCGTGCACTTCGCCCCGGCACCTTGTGGCTGGATGAGCGGGCCCATGTGGAGGTGAAGGAACTTGCGGCGGATGTGGGCGCCAGGCGCCTGCATGAGATTTCCGGCATTCCCGATGACATCACGCCGTGCCGAACACGCTGCCGCTGGCTGGCCAAGCATGAGCCGAAACTTTGGCGCAACACGCACAAGACGGCTGAGGTGCACGGCGTCATCACGCACTATCTCACCGACGAATGGAAAACGTCGTTATCGTCTGCAAGTCCCATGGGGCTTCTGGATGCGCAGGCGCATGACTGGTCGGATGAACTTGTGAAGGCAGCGCAGTTGTCGCGCGCGAAGTTGCCAAAGCTTGTGGCTTCGGGAGACGTGATGGGAACAGTCACTGAAGCTGCGGCGAAACTCACTGGACTGAATGCAGGCACACCCGTTGTTGCCGGCGGCGGCGATGGGCAGTGTGCCGGGGCCGGGGCAAATACGTTTCTCAAAGGCCGTGCCTATCTCAACCTCGGTACGGCGGCTGTCTCTGGCAGCTATGGTGATGACTATGCGGTTGATGCCTCCTTTCGTTCGCTGTCAGCGATGGCGGAAAAAGGTTTCAGCTTTGAAACCGCCATTCGCACCGGCACTTATCTGGTGACGTGGTTTGTGGAGCGCATGTTCCACCAGAATCCGGTGAAGAACCCGAAAATTCTGGTGGACCTTGAAGAAGAGGCAAAAGCTGTTCCCATTGGTTCGCGCGGGTTGGTGCTGATCCCGTATTTTTCCGGCATCATGACGCCCTATTGGGATGCGGATGGGCGTGGCGTGCTGGCGGGGCTTTCGGGCAGTCATACGCGGGGCGATATTTATCGTGCCCTGTTGGAAGGCATAGCACTTGAACAGGCGATGATGACCAACCGCGTGGCTGCTGTGACATCGCCGATTGATCATTTCGCCATTGTGGGTGGGGGTTCGAAGTCGGATCTCTGGTGCCAGATTGTGGCGGACGCATCGGGGCGGGATGTGAAGCGGCTGGAAACACCGGAAGCTTCGGCCCTGGGGGCGGCCATGGCGGCGGCCAAGGGGGCGGGATGGTACAACAACATACCCGCTGCTTCACATGCCATGAGTGGCCGCCCCGTGAAAATCTTCCGTCCACGGACGAAGCAGGCAAAGGCCTATGCGGAATTGCTTTCGATCTATCAGGACTTGTGGCCACAGATGAGTGCTTGGAATGCCCGCATGCAGATTTTTGCGCGGAGGCAGGGCGCATGATCGTCGCCCGCAAAGACTGGAACAGCCTGATCCGTGAGGTGATCTCCGGTGAATGGCGTGACCCGGAAACGGGCAGGCGCTGTCATGTGCCATTTGAAACCATACGCATTGAAGAGTCGCTGGATGGTGGTGCGGCTGATCTCGTGGCCCCGCTTAACATCGGACGCAGGCTTGCAGTCGTCAGCGATACCAACACAGTGGAAGCGATGGGGCGGCGGGTGGCGAAGGAGTTGTCGGGCTGGACCTCGATTGAGGAGATCGTGTTTCCGGGCAACACCCATTGCGATGAGCCGACGATTGCCTTGATGAAGGAAAAGACGCGGCACTGCGATGGCTGCGTTGCCGTGGGGTCAGGGTCGCTGTCGGACACTGTGAAGTTTGCGACCTTTGAAGACGGTCGCAAATATGTGAGCTTTGCCACGGCAGGTTCCATGAATGGCTATGGCGCTGGCACCGCGTCGGTGACTTTGGCCAATGGTTACAAGACTTCGGTTCCTGCTCATGCGCCGCGTGCGGTTTTTGTGGATCTCGCCGTGAGTGCAGCAGCACCGCCCTGGCTTGCGGCGGCGGGACTGGGTGACAGCCTTTGTCGACCAACGGCGCAGGTGGAGTGGTGGGCGGCGCACAGGTTGTTGGGCAGCTCCTTTGCGCAAACGCCATTTGACCTGTTCAATGTCGAAGATGATGAAGCGCAGATGATCAAGACAGCGCGTGATTATGGAAAACATTCGGTGGAAGCGAATGGCTATCTCCATCGTGTGCTGACACTTGCAAGTTTCGGCAACAACATCGTGGGATCATCCCATTCGGGTTCGATGGGTGAACATCAGGTATCGCACTGGATCGACATGTTTGCAGGCGATGCGCATCCCGGCACCACCCATGGTCAACAGGTGGGTGTGGCGTCAATTGCGCTGGCACGATTGCACAAGATGCTGCTTGACCTCGACAAGCCACCGCAGATCAAGCCGACGCAGATTGATGAGACGGATTTTGCCCTGCGCTATGGCGAAGACATCGGCCGCATGATGCATGCGGAGGCAAAGAAAAAATCTTTTGACCGGGATCAGGCCGCAGCGTTCAATCAGACGCTTGATCGTATGTGGCCGGAATTGCGTTTCGAACTCAAGGCCATGATGATGGACCCGGATGAAATGGCTGCCATCATAACCTCCGCCGGTGGACCAACGACGGCGACGGAACTTGGACTGCCGCGCGATATCTGGCGGAAGGCCATGAAACATGCGCGCGATGTGCGCAATCGCTGGTCGTTTCTGGACCTTGCCGATGATGCCGGTCTTCTCGACGAATTTCTTTTGAACGATCCGCAATAGGGAACACCACACATGGCCTCGGTCACACTTCGCGATATCAGAAAAAGCTACGGTACGGTGCAGGTCATCCACGGAGTTGATCTTGACATTGACGATGGCTCCTTTGTGGTGCTGCTCGGACCTTCGGGGTGTGGCAAGTCAACCTTGCTGCGTTCCATTGCAGGGCTTGAGGCCATCACCTCGGGTGACATCACCATCGGTGACCGCCGCGTCAATGACGTGCACCCGAAGGACCGCAATATCGCGATGGTATTCCAGAACTATGCGCTCTATGCCCATATGACTGTCAAAGACAACATGAGTTTCTCGATGACGCTGGCAAAACGCCCGCAGAGCGAGATTGACGAAAAGACAGCCTGGGCTGCAAAAATACTCAACCTTGAGCCTTATCTGGCGCGTTATCCCCGTGAGCTGTCTGGCGGTCAAAGGCAGCGCGTGGCCATGGGGCGGGCCATCGTGCGAGATCCTGCGGTGTTTCTGTTTGATGAGCCGTTGTCAAATCTGGATGCGAAACTGCGGGTGCAGATGCGGACGGAAATCAAGGACCTGCATGAACGGCTGAAAACCACGACCGTCTACGTGACGCATGACCAGATCGAGGCCATGACGATGGCGGACAAGATTGTCATTCTGCGTGATGGCGTGATTGAACAGCAGGGTTCACCGCTTGATGTCTATGACAGGCCCAACAATCTATTTGTGGCTTCGTTCATCGGTTCGCCTTCCATGAACATGATCAAGGGCAAGGTGCAGAAGAACGTCATGATCGCGGGGGATGGCAGCAAGATCAAACTGCCCGGCGGCCACAAGGCCAGGGACGGCCAGGACATTGTGTTCGGCATCCGGCCCGAACACCTTGAGGTGGGGGACGGCTTCAAGGTCAAGGTCACTGTGACAGAGCCGACGGGACCGGAAATTCACATTTATACCGAACTGGGCGACGATGAAATCTGCGCAGTGGTACGCGAACGCCTGGACTTGAAGCGTGACCAGATCATCGGTCTCATACCCATGGCCGACAAGACCCATCTGTTTGACGCTGAAACCGGCCAAGTGATCCGATGAGTGTGATCACCATCCTGGGGGCTGGCGTCATGGGGTCGTCCATGTGCATGCCGCTCACGGATCGTGGCCATGAGGTAAGGCTGGTGGGTACGCATCTTGATGATCACATCATCGACAGTATTGCAGGCAATGGATTGCACCCCAAACTGAATGTCACAATGCCTGCACACATGCCGTGTCGTCATTTCAAGGACTTCGCCAAGACGATCAGTTCGGATACGGATGTCATTCTGCTCGGTGTGGCTTCTGCGGGAGTGATGTGGACCGTTGATGCGCTGGTTCCTGTGTTGAAGTCGCCGACGCCCATTGTGATGATCACCAAAGGCATGAAGCCGGAGGCCGATGGCCTGCGGGCGTTCCCCGATGTGGTGGCGCAGGAACTTAAAAGCCGCCTCGGGTTTGAAGTTCCTGTGGCTGCCATTGCGGGACCTTGCATTGCAGGCGAGCTTGCAGCGCGGCGGCATACGGGTACCGTGATCGTGTCGCGTGACGCAGCACTGGCTCACACTATCGCCGATGCTTTTGCTGGCGACTACTATCGGCCACGCACTTCCAGTGACATGATGGGCGTTGAAGTCTGCGCGGCTTTCAAGAATTTCTTTGCCATCGCCGTGGGTTGGGCGCACGGGCGGAACGAGGTTCTGGGTGAAACCCAGAACAAGGCTGGCAACAACAATGCGGCGTCGATACTTTTTAACCAGGCTGTGCGCGAGATGTTGGCGCTGACGACTTCGCTTGGCGGTACGTCTGAAAGTGTGTGGGGCATGCCGGGTGTCGGTGATCTCTATGTGACTTGTCAGGCGGGTCGCAATTCCAGGCTGGGGCATGCGCTGGGACGCGGGATGACCTATGCTGAAGCAAAGCAGGGGCCACTCAAAAACGAGACTGTCGAAGGTGCTGAACTGGGCGTTGCCGTTGCATCTTCCATTCACGGCATGCTCTCGGCCAAAAAGCTGAAGGCCGCTGATGTGCCGCTGACACTGGCGCTGCTTGACGCGCTGACCAACAACACGCCGCTCGTTCCGCCCTGGGCGGATTTGCATCGGAGTGCTTGAACTTGGCCGCCGCAGACAGGTTGGACAGGCTGCCCGATGTTGACCTCGGGCTGGAGACACCTGTTGATCCTGAAGAGCAATTGGCCACACGGGCGGCCTGGCTTTATTTCGTGGCGGAGAATACACAGGCACAGATCGGCAAGAAGCTTGGATTGACACGCGTGCGGGTCAACCGTCTGCTGGCCCATGCACGGCGACTTGGTCTGGTGCAGGTTACGATCACCGGACGGCTTGCCACCTCGATCAAGCTAGAAGATGAACTCAAGCGGCGCTTTGCGCTTCTCGATGTGGTGGTTGTTCCTGCAACGTCGGAAGTTGAAAAGCAGCGTGCCGTCATTGCTGCGGCTGCTGGGCATTATCTGGCGCAGCAGTTGACCGACGGCATGTCGGTTGGTGTTGGCTGGGGGCAGACGTTGCGGCATTCCCTGGCCTATGTACCACACAAGACATTCAAGCGGCTTTCGGTGGTGTCGCTGATCGGTGGTCTCACGCATTCGTCGGCTGTGAACCCGCATGAAACGGCATCGCACCTCGCCGACATCGTGGGTGGGCAATGTTATTACTTCGCAGGCCCAGCCTTCACCGACACGGAAGCCACGCGCGAAGTGTTGATGAACCAGCCCATGTTGCGCGATGTGTTCGAGCGCGGACGCCGGGTTGATCTGGCCTACGTGTCTGTCGGTGAATTGACCAAGCACAGCACCATGGCAAAGCTTGGCCTGATCACGGCAGATGAAGTGACGACCTTGCAGAATGCAGGTGCCGTGGGGGACTTGTGTTCGCACTGGCTTGATGCGCGGGGTCGGTTTGTGGAACATCCGCTCAACCGCCGTGCCGTGGCCTTGCCGCCGGAGCATTTGCGCGGTGTGCCGCGTGTGGTGCTGGTTTCGGGTGGCAAGAACAAGGTCACAATGATGCATGGCGTGCTCAGCAACAAGCTTGCCAATATTCTTGTGACTGATGAAACCACGGCACGTGCATTGCTGATGGTCATGCCGTGATCGAGGTTGTGCTTGGCATTGATGTGGGCACGTCAGGTGCGCGCATTGCCGCGCGCGACAGGGATGGTGCTCTCAAAGCCATGGCGTCGGCACCCTTGCAGGCACCGCTGCTGGAATTTGGTCGTGCGTTGCAGGATCCTGCATTGTGGTGGGACGCTACGGGTGTTGCCTTCAAGGCGCTTGATATGTCCGGTCTTCAGGTGCTGGCCCTTGCCATCGACGGCACGTCAGGCACGGTGCTGCCCGTTGATAAAGCAGGCCGAGCACTTGGACTGGCATCGATGTACAATGATGTGGCCGACGCCCAATGCGTTCAGCGCATCACATCTGTGGCCCCGCCTGAGACGGCGGCCCATGGTGCCACATCACCTCTCGCGCGATTGATGCCGATGCTCGTGAGCGCCCATCGCATTGTGCATCAGGCGGACTGGTTGATGGGGCAATTCTGTGGGCGCTTTGATGTGTCGGATGAAAACAATGCGTTGAAGACGGGCTATGATCCAGTATCGCGCCTATGGCCTTCCTGGATTTCTGAAACGGGTGTTGACGTTGCGAAGTTGCCTGAAGTGGTTGCGGCGGGCACGCGGGTTGGAACCGTGTTGCAGGATGTGGCCGCTGCATTTGGTTTGCCCCGTGATGTGGCTGTGGTTGCGGGCACCACCGATGGCTGTGCCGGATTTCTTGCATCGGGTGCGAGCAAGGCTGGAGACGGTGCCACGTCGCTCGGTACCACACTGACGTTGAAACTGCTTTCGGCCACGCCGGTGTTTGCGCCCCACTACGGCATTTACAGTCATCGCATTGGCGATCAATGGCTTGCGGGTGGGGCGTCAAATTCTGGAGGGGGAGTGCTGAAGCAGTTTTTCTCAGCCAAGGACATCGTGCGCTTGTCGGGCTTGATGGATGCAAAGGTGGCAACGGGGCTCGACTACTATCCGCTTGCGAAGATTGGTGAGCGGTTTCCAATCAATGATCCTGTCCTGCAGCCAAGGCTCAGCCCGCGTCCCGCTGAGGACCATCTGTTCCTGCAGGGCCTGTTTGAAGGCATCGCCGAGATCGAAACCCTGGGCTATCGGCGTCTGGCGGAACTGGGAGCATCACCGCTCACGTCCATCCGGTCTGCAGGTGGTGGTGCTGCGAATGAAGTTTGGGCAGCACTTCGTCTGCAGCGCCTGAAGGTGCCGGCCTTGCCATCAGCCAGCGAACAGGCGGCGATGGGTACAGCACGCCTCGCCTGGCGCGGGATTGGTCATGATGCATAGAATTTCCGGTCTCAGCGAGATTGCGGGGGATTTTGATGCCATGCTGATCGACCAGTTTGGCGTCATCCATCAAGGCCAGCACCTGTATGCAGGTGCGGCCGAGGTTCTGGCACAGCTTTACGCACTTCGCATTCCCGTCGTCGTGATGACCAATTCCGGCAAGCGTGCCGCCCCCAATACGGCGCGTATCACCGGAATGGGAATTTCGCGTGGGCATTTCATTGACTGCGTCAGTTCAGGCGAAGTGGCCTATCAAGCACTTCAGGTGAAGCGGGCCTATCTTGTGGGCAAGGACGGGGAAGACTACGGTTTTGGACCAGTCGAGTTTATGACTCGGCCTGAGGACGCCGAGATCATGCTGATCCTCGGGTCCAATGCGCCTTCGACCTCGCTTGATGACTATCGCCGCCTGTTCGAAGGGCTGACGCTGCCTGCGGTATGTTGCAACCCCGACAAGTTGATGCTCACGCCAGAGGGATTGCAACCGGCACCGGGTGCTATTGCCGAGGTGTATCAGAGCATGGGTGGCGCGGTGACCTGGATCGGCAAGCCGTACCAGGGTATCTATGATCATGCACTCAAGTTGCTGGGTTCACCGGCCCGCGTGCTGTGTGTCGGCGACAGCGCCGAGCATGACGTGGCGGGTGGTCGCGGCGCTGGACTGAGCACGCTGCTGGTGCAGCAGGGCGTGAGTGCAGGCATCGACCCCGCAACGCTCAATCCCCAGCCGGATTTTCTGTGTGAGAGTCTGGTGTGGTGAGGCTGATCGAAAAAGCTGGCTCCCTCTCCGTCAGGCGCATTGCGCCTGCATCCTCGCCCGCTTGAGGGAGAGGTGTCACGCGGAACGTGTGACGGAGAGGGAATTCTGAAATTACGCTCTTTGCAAGAGCCCCCGCCCGGCCCCGCCCCCCTGAAGAGGGGGGAGTGGGGCTGTCTTGCGATTGCCAGAACTCACATCGCCGCCCCCAGCCCCCGCAAACGAGCCAGCGATGCACTCCCCGTCGCGCGC
>JANNNG010000306.1:0-2660 GCA_031398425.1 Hyphomicrobiales bacterium
CAAGCCAGCGTACTGGCTGGAACGGGTTTAGTTTGGCGGTTTTGACTTCGACGAGACTTCGGCGTGAGCTCAGTCGAATGCTCAGTCGAGTCGTCCAGTCCGCCAACTGGTTGCCGTTTCCGGCTACACCCATTGCTGGGGTAATGTTCTCCTCGCCAAAGTTAACGGTCGGTACTTTCTCAAACGCACACTGGCTCGGGTGCCCTTTGGGCGCGTTAGACCTGTTTAATGCGTAAGTTCTAGAGTGGCAGGCTGGCACCCAGAGGGTTCCCGCGAATGAATCACAGTTGCTGGCAGGCTGTTCAGATTATTGTGAAGTAAGCTCTCTCTCCGTCATCACTGACGCGATGCCACCTCTCCCGCAAGCGGGCGAGGAAATGTTACCTATATCCTCGCCCGCTTGCGGGAGAGGTGGCAACGCGCAACGCGTTGACGGAGAGGGATTATCTCACAGCATCCCAGGCAAAACCCTGTCGGGCGGCTTGTGCCCATCAGCCCAGGTCTTGATGTTGATGATCACCTTCTCGCCCATGTCGACGCGCCCCTCCAGCGTGGCCGATCCCATGTGAGGCAGCAAAACAGTGTTTTTCAGCCCCAGCAGACGGGGGTTCAATGCCGGCTCATGTTCAAACACATCAAGCCCTGCCCCCGCAAGTTCGCCTGCTTCCAACATGCGGATCAGGGCTTCTTCGTCAATGATTTCGCCCCGCGCCGTGTTGACGACAATGGCCGTGGGTTTCAGCAATTTCAACCGCCGTCCCGACAACAGGTGATAGGTGGCGGGTGTATGGGGACAATTGACCGAGAGAATATCGACCCGCGCCAACAAGGCATCCAGTCCTTCGCAGTAACGGGCACCCAGTTCTTCAACGATTTTGGGGTGGGCGGGTTTGCGATTGTGATAGTGAATCTCAAGCCCAAAGGCCTTGGCACGCCGCGCCACGGCTGTGCCGATACGGCCCATGCCGATGATTCCAAGCTTTTTACCGCGCAACCGTGACCCCAGCATCCAGGTCGGGCTCCAGCCACTCCATGTGCCGTGTTTGACTGCATCCGCCCCCTCAATGATGCGGCGGGACACTGCCATGATCAGCGCCATGGTCATGTCGGCGGTATCGTCCGTCAGAACTCCCGGCGTGTTGGTTACAGTGATGCCCCGGGCCCGGGCCGCCGCGACATCAATATGATCAACACCATTGCCGAAATTGGCGATGAGCTTCAATTGGGGGCCTGCTTGTTCCAGCAGTGCTTGATCGATATGGTCCGTGATGGTGGGAACCAGAACCTCAGCGTCCCGCACGGCAGCAATCAGATCGGTTCTGCTGAAAGGTCTGTCCGTGTCATTGGCACGACACGAAAACAGCTCACCCATCCGGGCCTCCACAACGCCCGGAAGCTTCCGCGTGATGATCACCAACGGTTTGGCTTGTGCCATGGCCTGTGTCTTGGTCCCCGGACGGTTGGAATTGACGCAATCTTAACCTTGCGCGTTCACTGATGAGTTGGCCGAAAAGCCAGTGTCAGCGGCGTGCTATAGTCCTGTCTCTAGACGCTGGTTCCGGTCTGCCGCAACTGAAAAGCACTGAGACATGTCCGCAGCCCTTTTGACCACCGCCCGCCGGGTCGACCAGTCGATGAGCCGCCTCAAGCGGAGTTATGTCGGTTTGGCGGGGCTGCTGCTGGCAGCGGCGGGCACGGTCTGGATGCTGCAGGGCATGCGCGGCGGTGAACAGACCGTGGAAGCTGGCGATGTGACAGCATCAGTTGACACGGCACCCGTGCAACTCGGACCCTCGGGTTTTGCCATCCCGCGCTTTCTCACGCTCAAATCCAACAAGGTGAATGTGCGCAAAGGCCCCTCCAGCGACCATGAAGTGGCCTGGGTCTTCCAGCGCAAGGGCATGCCCGTCGAAGTGACGGCTGAATTTGAGAACTGGCGCAAGATCAGGGATTCGGAAGGTGCTGAAGGCTGGATCCTGCAGCAGATGCTTTCTGGCCGCCGCTTTGCCATGGCCCCGCAATGGAACGCCAACAAGGCCGTAACACTTCACAACACAGAATCCGGTACTGGCACCGCTACGGCAATCTTGATGCCAGGAGCCATCGCCCAGATCAAAAGCTGCGACGGCACATGGTGCGAAGTGACAACCGATGACTACGAAGGCTACGCGATCCAGGCTGAACTTTGGGGTGTCTACCCCGGTGAAGTGGTAGACTGAGAGTTTCCCTTTCCGGCATCGCTGACGCGATGCCACCTCTCCTGCAAGCGGGCGAGGTGTCGAGCGCAGCGAGACGGAGAGGGAATTCTTACACCAGCATCAACGCCGGATCTTCCACCAGTGCCTTGAATGCCGCCAATAATTCCGCACCCACGGCACCATCTACTGCACGATGATCACAAGACAAAGTCACCGTCATCTGCGTGGCCAGCACCGGCTGTTTGTTGACAGGCACAAACCGTTCCATCGCAGCACCCACGGCGAGAATACAGGCATGGGGCGGGTTGATGATGGCGGTGAATTGTTCCACACCGAACATGCCCAGATTTGAAATTGCCACCGTGCCGCCCTGATATTCATGCGCCTGCAACTTGCGGGCACGCGCACGGGTGGCGAGGTCCTTCATCTCGGCTGAAATGACCGACAATGATTTGCTCTCTG
>JANNNG010000309.1:0-18552 GCA_031398425.1 Hyphomicrobiales bacterium
ATTCACAAGTGAATTCAATCACAACCGCTGACCCGCTTGAAATTCTCCCACAGCCTTCGCGTATTGCGTCCCATCTCCGGCATCAGCGGCCAGCACGCCTCGATCAGACGCGCGTGCGCACCAGCACACAGGTCGCGCTCAAGCGCCTGGATATATGTGGGCTGGGCAGACCAGCCAAGAACCGCTTGCGGCGTGAACTCGCAATGAAACTGGGTGGAAAATGCATGATCGCCCAGTGACATCGCCTGCACCTCGGAGGTTTCGGATTTGGCAAGCGCAACCGCATTTGCAGGCAGACGCTGCACTTCAGCATGGTGCCATTGCATGACCTTGAAACCGGGATACAATCCAGCGAGCAGCGATTGCGCGTCAGTCACCGCCACATCAAAAACTCCGACCTCCGGGCGAACAGCCAAGCCAACCGCTCCGCCCATCGCATCAGCTAAAAGTTGGTGGCCAAGGCAAATTCCGAAATAGGGCCGGGCCCGCGTCCCCACCCATTCGCGAATGGCCTGCTTCTCGGCAGCAAGATAGGGATACGCCTCAACTTCCCAGGTGTTCTGCGCGCCGCCCAGCACAAACATCAAATCGAATGGAGCAAGCGACGGCATCGCATCGCCCATGAAAGGCCGCACTGTTGTGGGAAAAATCCCATCCTCCGCAAAATATTCGGCGAAGCGACCGACATGGTCATGTTCCATGTGTTGAATAACCAGCGCCCGTTTCATTGCATCACTCGATCTGCAATTCCGTGGCTTGGGGTCCGCGCCCGCGAGAATCATCCAGCACGCCGAAGGAAATTTTCATGCCCTCTTCCAGCCAGGGAATGCCACCGCGCTGCACGGCGGAAATATGCACAAACACATCCTTGCCGCCATCATCCGGAGCAATGAAGCCGAAGCCCTTGTCCTTGTTGAAAAATTTGACTGTCCCCTGACGGCGCATCGATCCCCACTTTGCAAGATCGAGCGTTACCATTTTGCAACAGCTTGGCCAAGCCAAAGCAGATTCAATCAGTTTTGAAATCTGCCTCTTGATTCAATCGAGCCATTGCCTCTAGCCTGCCGGAAACAAAAATCAGGGTGGGGTCCATGCGCAAACTGGGTATGTTAAGTCTGGCAGTGTTGGCTGTCACGGCCGGTGAAATCTATGCCAAGCCCATCGAGAAAACCAAATACAAATTCTACCCCATCACCGGCAACACGCCGGGCGAAATCTACAGTGCCATGATCCGGCGCGGCCCTGATGTGAATGGCGTCAACGCCTATGCATCAACCTCTGCCACATCAGCCCAAAGTGGCCGCATGATACTGAAGGGCAAGTCCTGCCGGGTCGACGGCTACAGGTTCAGCATCGACTTCATCATCAACTTGCCGAAGTTGAAAAACGAAGCTGCACTCACCGGGGCCACGGCGTCAAAGTGGGGTCAGTTCAAGTCGTTCCTGAAAGTTCACGAAGAGACCCACCGCAGCATCTGGATGGGTTGTGCGCGAAATCTCGAGACGCAGGTCAAGGCCTTGCGCAGCGGCGATTGCAAGGCGCTGGACAAACAGGCAGCGCAACTCTGGAAAAAGATGCGCACCAGCTGTGACCGTCAACATGCCGCATTCGATGCAGCAGAGCAGAAAAAACTGCTGAAACACCCATTTGTCAAAATGGTTTTGAAACAGCGCTTCACTTCGAGCAAAGGCCTCACCGCATCAAAATAGCTCAGAGCACGCGTCCCGCCACTGCCTTCAATTTCGCAACAAGTTCGGGATCGCGTTTGTCTGGCGATGTCATGATGGCGTGATCCAGCGCCCTGTCTGATCCAAGCGGACACGCCACATGTTGCTGTGGAAAATCTTTCGCTAGTCGCAGCACAAACGCCTTCGCCAGGGTGGAATTGCCCTTCATGGTTGCCACCACCTGCGCCACATCAACGGTTTCATGATGAGGGTGCCAGGCATCAAAATCCGTGACCATGGCAACCGTAGCATAACAAAGCTCAGCCTCCCGGGCGAGCTTTGCCTCCGGCATGTTGGTCATGCCAATGACTGATGCTCCCCATGACCGATGCAACTCCGATTCAGCCCGCGTCGAAAACTGCGGCCCTTCCATCACGACATAGGTACCCCCCATACGATGTGGAATACCTTCATCTGACAGCGCCTTGGCCGCCGCCTGCGCCAGCACAGGTGACACAGGATGCGCAAACGGCACATGCCCGACACAACCCGTACCAAAAAAACTCTTCTCCCGCGCATAGGTGCGATCGATGAATTGATCGACGACCACAAAAGTCCCCGGCGGCAAGTTTTCCCGCAGCGACCCCACCGCCGAAAGTGAAATCACATCCGTCACCCCTGCCCGTTTGAGGGCGTCAATATTGGCGCGATAGTTGATGGATGCCGGTGAATAGACATGCCCGCGACCATGACGCGGCAGAAAAACGGTGGGCAGCCCGGCAATTTCACCAATGCGAAGTTGATCAGACGGCGCACCGAAGCTGCTTTCGACAGTCTCCCATCGTGCTTTGTCCAACGGCAAATCATAGAGACCAGAACCGCCTATTATACCAAGTACGCTGAGAGCCATTTGTTACGACCTTTGCAAAACTCGCTTGGAACCAGGGGTGGGGTGGGGGTGGGGTTGACACGTTAACTTTTCAGATTTATCTTTGACATCAGATACAAGGAACTGGCGAATGGCAACTTTCCTGAACAACGATGATGCGATTTGGCTGAAAAATGTCAATGCTGATGCAAATGCTTTGGCGTTGTTGCGCCAGATCCCCGCTGGCACTGCACTCAAACTTGAGGTGGAAGGTGTCACCGGAGACTGGGTACGCATGGCCGATGGCAAGGATGGCAGACCCACATTGGGGCTTAAGCCGGTCGGCCAAACTCTGGCCTTCTGGAAGTCCATGAAATCAAGGCGCGGCGAATATCTTGAATTCAAAGTCGTTGATCCGCGTGACAGCTATCTGTCAGATGTGCAGAAAACCTTGAGTGAATGGGAATCGAGGGAAGACGAGGAAGCCTTCAATGATCTGTGATCATTGGGACATCGTCACTGTTCCCTTCCCTTTCATCGACTTGCCGATTTCCAAAAAGAGACCCGCTCTCGTCATCTCCTCAAAAACCTTCAACAGCGAAAATCGACACAGCATTTTTGCCATGATCACCACGGCAAAATCATCGGACTGGCAAAGTGACCATTTGCTTGCGGCACCTGAGGCAAGTGGCCTTGTCAAAAATTGCTATGTCCGCTGGAAGACCTTCACGCTGCCAAACGAGCTTATCATCGGTCTTTTGGGGCGACTGTCATCGCAAGATAAGGAAATCCTCACAACGCAAGTGAGAAAGATATTCGCGCCAGCGTAATTTTTCTCAGTGCAGATCTGCCCACACGCGCTTTTTCACGAAATACATCAACCCCGCCAGCACCGCGAGATAAATCATCACCATGAAGCCCGTGCGTTTGCGCGATTCCATGTTGGGATCAGCGGCGAATGCCAGAAAGGCCGAAACATCCAGCGCCATGGCATCAACCGTATTTGGTGCGCCATCATCGAAAACCACCTGCCCTTCGGCCAGTGGCAGAGGCATGCCAATCCAGTGGCCGGAGCCAAAATACGGATTGTAGTATTTGCCTTCGGGCTGTTCCTTCGCCAGTTCCGCACCAGGTTCTTCATAGCCCGTCAACACGGAATAGATGTACTGCGGGCCACCAATGCCGTTCCAGAACTGGTTGACCGTGCCATACCAGCCGGGGCGGGATTTTGCGAGCAAGGACATGTCGGGTGGAACAACACCACCATTGGCGGCCTTGGCGGCCTCGACATTCGCAAATGGCGCTGGCAATCGGTCAGACGGCAAACCTGGGCGGTCAAACATTTCGCCGCTGGCATCCGGCCCGTCTTTCACGGTGAAGGTGGCAGCCAGAGCCTTCACTTGCTCTTCTGTGAAGATGCCGCCTTCAGCCAGATTGCGAAAAGAAATCAGGCTCATGGAATGGCAACTTGAGCAAACTTCCTTGTAAACCTTGAAGCCGCGCTGCAGTTGTTCCCTGTTGAACGTGCCGAAGGTGCCTTCGAATGAAAAAGCGACATCTTTCGCTGTCTTCTGGCTTTCAGCAGCAATAGACGCCAAAGGAAACAGACCTGTGATAGTTGCTGCTACTGCGATTGCTTTGAGAAATTTCATAGAGTGAGTCTCCGCAATCATTCAGCAGGCTGCAGGCCGCGTGTAGGATGTGGTGTTGTATTCTTCGACAGAATCGAATCCGCTATCGAGGCTGGCAGCGCTCTCGGGTTTTCCAGAAGACCGATCAACGGCAGGATGACGATAAAGTGGAGGAAGTAATAAGTCGTGAGAATGCGCCCCCAGATCAGATAGGCACCCTCCGCTGGCTTCGAACCGATGTAACCCAGCGCCACGCAGGCAATGGCAAACACCACGAAGAAACCCTTGAAGATCGGCCGGTAGTTGCCCGAGCGGATGCGCGACGTATCAAGCCACGGCAATGCGAACAGAATGAGGATTGATCCGAACATGGCGATGACACCACCCAGCTTGTCCGGGATTGAACGCAAGATGGCGTAGAACGGCAGGTAATACCATTCCGGCACAATATGCGTGGGCGTCACCAGCGGATTGGCAGGCTCATAATTGATGGCATGCCCCAGATAATCCGGGCGGAAGAAGACCCAGAACGCGAAGAACAGGAAGAACACCACAATCGCAAACAGGTCCTTGATGGTGTAGTAGGGATGGAAGGGAACTGTGTCCTGTCCGCTCTTCACAGTCACACCCGTGGGATTGTTGTTGCCGGGAACATGCAGCGCCCAGATGTGCAGGCCCACGACCCCAGCCAGCACAAACGGCAGCAGATAGTGCAGCGAGAAGAACCGGTTCAGTGTGGGGTTGTCAATCGAATAACCGCCCCACAGCCAAGTTGTGACAGCCTCGCCCACAAATGGAATGGCTGAAAACAGGTTGGTGATGACCTTGGCGCCCCAGAAACTCATCTGACCCCAGGGCAGCACATAACCCATGAAGGCCGTGGCCATCATGATGAGATAAATGATGACGCCGATCATCCACAACACTTCGCGCGGCGCCTTGTAAGAACCATAATACATGCCGCGGAACATGTGGATGTATACGGCGATGAAGAACATCGAGGCACCCACCTCATGGAACTTCTGGATCATCCACCCATAGTTGACGTTGCGGATGATGTGTTCCTTGGAAGCGAAGGCGAAGTCCACATGCGGTGTGTAATGCATCACCAGTACGATGCCGGTAATGATCTGCACCACCAGCATGATCGCGAGAATACCACCGAAGGTCCAGAAGTAATTCAGGTTCTTTGGCGTCGGGAAATCCATCACGGATTCCTTCATCAACGCATAGATCGGAAGCCGCTCATGCATCCATCGGCCGAAGGCACTTGACGGTGTGTAGTTTGATGATCCACTCATGATGTTAATCCTGCTCAGCCGATCTGAATTTTGGTGTCGGAGAGAAATTTGTAAGGCGGCACTGCAAGGTTCTGCGGTGCAGGCCCCCTGCGAATGCGACCGGCAGTATCATAATGCGAGCCATGGCAAGGGCAGAACCAGCCACCGTGCTTGGCAGAGCCCTCGACAACGCCATAGTCGCCAAGGTTACCCACCGGAACGCAACCGAGATGAGTACACACGCCCATCATGACAAGTATCTGCTCCTTGCCTTTGACAGTGCGGTTTTCATCTGTCGCAGGATCGCTCTCTTTCACAAGCTCGCTGCGCGCATTCGTATCGACAAGCTCTTCCAGCTTCACCGCCTTGGCGGCCTCGATTTCCTTGGCCGTGCGGTTTCGCACGATGACCGGGTTGCCACGCCACTTGATGGTCACTTCTTGTCCTTCGACAATGGGAGCCAGATCAAACTCGATGGAGGCCAAGGCTTTCACCGAGGCATCGGGGTTCATCTGGCTGATCAGCGGCCACACCGTCATGGCCGCTCCAACGGCACCGACAGCACCTGTCGCAATAAACAGAAAATCGCGCTTGGATTCGTCAACGTGTTCTGCTGTGGACACTTGGTTTCCCTCGTTCAAATCAGGGCCATTTGTCGCTCAATGCCCCTTGAATTCATGCTGTATTTGGCATTGGCACCACCCATTGTCCAGCCATAGGTTGTCGCAGATGCGAAGCCCTTGCGGAACTCTGCAAAAACCCGCTAACCCCAGGATAAATGTTGGAAATCGCCCTGTTTCAACCGGATATCGCAGCCAACACGGGAACCATTGCCAGGCTCTGCGCCTGCATGGGCCTCAAACTCACGATCATTGAGCCTGCGGGTTTTCTCTGGGACGATTCCAGGCTGCACCGCGCCGGCCTCGATTACCTGGATATCGCGAGCATCCGGCGTTCGGCGTCCTGGGCTGACTTCATGTTGGAAATCGAAGGTCGCAGGCTTTTGCTGCTGACCACAAAATCCGCTCTTCCCTACTGTGACTTCTCTTATCAACCCAATGACATCTTGCTGCTGGGCCGCGAGTCGGCCGGTGTACCCGATCATGTTCATGCCGCTGCGCGTGAACGCCTCACTATTCCCATGCAGCCAGGCACACGATCACTCAACGTGGCTTTGGCTTGCGCCATGGTGGCGGGAGAAGCATTGCGGCAGACGGCTGGACGGCCGACTACTGCGTAAGACGAACCGCTGCAAGTTCGCGGGCGATCTGCGTGAAGGCGGCGTTCAGTTCGGTCGAATTGTCGGCGTCAAAATATTGGCCGGAGGTGGTAGCACAGTCTGTGAGAATGTCCTTGATGACCACAGTCGGCACCATGAAGGACACGGTGTATATTTCAATTCCGTCGCCTTTCACCTTGCCGCACAAATCCTTCAGCGTCTGGTTGGATACCGCTGGCACAAACTGGTCATGCAGTGGATAACTCGGCGAAATCGTGTTCTCGCCATCTGTCATGACCACCATGACCTTGCGACCATGCACGGCCTTGAGTTGCGCCTTTGTGCGGCCTTGCGTGTAGGGATCGGCGCTGTCGAGCACATTCCAACCCCACAACATGCCAGTTGGAATGTATGTCCAACCAGTTGCAACCATGGCATCAATCTTGCTCCGCACGCTCGACAGGTTGTCGGTTAGCGGCAGAAGCTGCACATTGCACGGCACACCAGTGATGGCGGGATAGTCGGAACCACCTGCGCCTACTTGAATATCGCGAGGTGAGGGGCGAGAGCCGACGCAACCACCCCAGGTCGCCCCACCGAGACCCGATGTATCAAGCCAACTGGCGCTCGCAAACGATGCGCCGACATTCACATATTCAGCAAATGGCACCACGCCGATCTTGATATCGGCATAGGATGACGACTCCTGCTCGAGTATGTTCACCAGGTTTTTCGCAGCCGTCTTGAGGTTGGCGATTTTAGCGCCACTCATTGAGCCTGTATTGTCGAGCACAAGAGCAATTTCAAGCGCCTGCGAACCAATATTCACTTGCGCACGCCCGCTTACGTCGATTTCAGTAATACCGGCAATGGCCATGAAGGTGGTTTCCAGCTTACCTTCGACAACAACGGTCAAAGTACCCTTGTTTTTGTCCAGCACGTGCCTGATGCTGGTGATGCTTTTGACAGCATCTTTCACATTGTTGGCCGCCATGTATTGTTCAACAGTCGACTGCAGGGCGGCCTTGGACTTGTCTTTTGAAGTGCCGGCTGAAAGTGCTGCAGCATCGGCAGCCCCCTGCAACAGGCTGCGCACATAGGTGGCATGGCCAAAATCCATGGCAGCACCCGTAGCCAAAAGCAGTGGAACGATGCCAAGTGCCAGCATGACCGTGATGTTGCCAGATGTATTCTTCCAGAACCGTTTCGCCATGAGCCTCGTCCACGCATAAATAATGATTTGATAGGTCCTACTCGCTAAGAATTGGTTTCAACGCAGCAGTGTTGGTTAATCAGACGTTTGCGGCGGAGGCGAAAATCTGGCGGCGCAGCATGATTTGGATTTGAATGATACGGACGAAACAGAGTTTTGACGGCATACGCGGCCTTGCCTATAAGCTTGTGAATACTCGCAATTAGTCTGGAAAATGATGCACGATTTAAAAACCCAAAAGGCCGCCGCCGAAGCCTGGTTCCAGTCCTTGCAAGGCCGGATCATTAGTGATCTGGAAACCATCGAAACAGAAAACGGTTCTGAAGCCCGCTTCAAGCGCACGCCGTGGAAACGCGGCGACCACGAAGGCGGCGGCACCATGGCAATGCTGCACGGCAAGGTTTTCGAAAAAGCCGGCGTGCATTGTTCGACTGTCTTCGGCGAATTCTCTCCCGAATTCAGAAAGCAGATGCCCGGCGCCGAGGAAGACCCGCGTTTCTGGGCATCGGGCATTTCCCTCATCATCCACCCCTGGTCTCCCGAAGTGCCCGCCGTTCACATGAACACACGCTTTGTTGTGACAACGAAATCCTGGTTCGGCGGTGGCGCTGACCTGACCCCCGTGCTGATCCGCCGTCGCACACAAGCAGACCCCGACAGCGTGAGCTTCCACGCTGCCATGCAAAACGCTTGCGATGCCCACAAGGTTGCGGATTACGAACGTTACAGGAAATGGTGCGAAGACTATTTCTATCTGCCCCATCGCAAGGAGCAGCGCGGCATCGGCGGCATTTTCTTCGACAACCTGAATTCGGAAGACTGGGCCGCCGATTTTGCCTTCACCAAGGCTGTGGGCGAAGCCTGGCGCAGCATTTACCCCGCCCTCGTCCGCTGCAATCTCACACTGCCAACAACAGAAGCCGACCGCGAAGAACAATTGATCCGCCGTGGCCGTTATGTGGAGTTCAATCTGCTGTATGATCGCGGCACCATCTTTGGATTGAAAACCGGCGGTAACGTGGATTCTATTTTGTCTTCCATGCCACCAGAAGTAAAATGGCCTTGACGGAATAACACCATGGACCTGCGCAACGGCTTCGACATCAAACGTTATATCCGCACCATTCCGGATTATCCAAAACCCGGCATACTCTTCCGCGACATCACCACGCTTTTGTCAAACATGCACGGCTTCCGCGCCGCCGTGGACGAACTGGCCTGGCCTTTCCTGAAAGGCGAAATCGACTACGTCGCTGGCATCGAAGCCAGGGGCTTCATTCTGGGTGGTGCCGTCGCACACAACCTGGGACGAGGCTTCATCCCGATCCGCAAAAAAGGCAAACTCCCCCACCGCGTCATCGGTCAGGAATACGCCTTGGAATATGGCGTAGACACCATAGAAATCCATGCCGACGCCATCCAGAAAGGCGACCGCGTATTGTTGATTGATGATTTGATTGCCACCGGAGGAACCGCCGGAGCCGCCATCGACCTCATTCGCAAATCCGGCGGCGAAGTGGTGGCCGCAGCCTTCGTGATTGATCTGCCGGACTTGGGTGGAGCCGCGAAATTGAAAGCAAAGGGCGTGAAGGTGCACACGCTGGTGGCGTTTGAGGGGCATTGACCGCGCGGCCCCCGCCGATCTCAAACGTGAACCCCGCCTTTCCCCAATTCCTCCACCAACTTTTGCACCACCACCGCCGAAACCTCCCGCACTTCTCCCGTCTTCAAGTCCCCCAGCACAAACGGCCCATACTGCACGCGGATCAGACGGTTCACCATGCAGCCAAAATATTCGAACAATTTTCTGATCTCGCGGTTCTTGCCTTCGCGCAGCGTCACGCGATACCAGGAATTCGTGCGGCCTCCGAGATCGGCCTCCTCAACAAAATCCGCCCCGCGATAATTCACACCTTCAATCGTAACACCGCGCGACAACTCAGCAATGTTCTTCGGCGACAATCGCCCGCGTACCCGTACTCTATAGACGCGCGGCAATGCGGTTGCAGGACTCATCATCGTCTGCGCCAAGGGACCATCCGACGACAATACCAGCAGTCCCTCGGAGTTGACGTCGAGCCGCCCGACACTCATGACGCGTGGTCGATCCTTCCCCCACTGCGGCGGGTTCAAGGCATCCAGATCAAAAACAGTCCGCCGCCCCTGCGGATCGCGATTCGTCACCAGCACATCAATGGGTTTGTGCAGCAAAAACAGCCGCGGCACTGCGCGACTGTCTGGCGCCACTGGTTTGCCATCCAGCAGCACCACATCGCCGTCATTAACGGGAACTGTCGCTTCCGCGACCACGCCATTAACGCTGATACGGCGCTGCTCCACCATGCGCTCAGCCTCACGGCGAGAGCCCACGCCGGCCTTTTGCAGAAATACATTAAGCCGCATCAGCCACCCGTCACAGGCGGAAAAAACGCCACCTCCGTTGCACCCTGCAAAGAGAAGTCCAATCCCACATGGTTCTGGTTCACTGCTGCTCGCACCAGTTTCAAATTTGAGAACGCTGCCGCACAACCGTTGTCGATCTTCACCAAATGAGCCAACAGGTCGCCCACCGTTACAACATCAGCAGGGACTTCAACGTCTTCCGAGCCACGCCCGATCAACTGCTTGAACTTTGCGAAATACAAGACCTTCATTCTTCATCTACAACATGGCGCAACCCGGCGCGAAAATAATCATACCCGGTATACAGCGTCAATGCCGCAGCAACCCACAAGCCAACAATACCCACATAGGTCACGCCCGGCAAAACTGTGTCCCCTGCAGGCCCTGCAATCAGAAAGCCAATCGTTACGAGTTGCACCGTGGTCTTCCACTTCGCAATTTGCGTGACCGGCACTGACACACGCAACTGCCCCAGAAACTCGCGAAGCCCCGACACCAGCACCTCACGCGCCAGAATGATGATCGCCGCCCAGACATGCCCGCCACGCAAGATCTGATCGCCACACAGCACCAGCAAGATCACGGCGACCAGAACCTTGTCCGCAATCGGATCCAGCATTTTGCCGAGCGCCGATTGCTGCTGCCATTTCCGTGCCAGATAGCCATCGAAAAAATCCGTGATCGCTGCAATCACATAAATGCCCAGCGCCACCCAGCGTGCCGCCTCAACACCAAGCCCCGTCAACACGGCAGCACGGTCATTCCATAGCAGCAATCCTGCCACCAAAGGCACAGCCAGAATCCGACCATAGGTCAGGATGTTCGGAAGATTCCAAACTTTCGAAACCGGGGCCAAGGGGGCCTGCTGTCCTGTTCTCGCCATAGCACTGCCTTAACGCGCATCCGGATGGAAATGGTCGTAAATCATCTGCGCCAACTGCTTGCTCACACCGTCGACTGCCGCCAAATCACCAACGCCCGCACGCGATATGGCTTTGGCCGATCCAAAGCTTTGGAGCAAGGCCTTCTTGCGTCTGGGGCCTATGCCCGCGATCTCGTCCAGCGGATTGATGCCGATTGCTTTTGACCGCTTGGCTCGGTGTGTGCCAATGGCAAAACGATGGGCCTCATCCCTCAGACGCTGCACATAATACAGCACCGGGTCTCGCGCCTCCAGCATGAAGCTGGGTTTACCGGGCACATAGAAATGCTCACGCCCCGCATCCCGATCCGGGCCCTTGGCCACAGCCGCCAGCGCCACATCATCAACACCCAACTCATCAAGCACTGCCTTGACCGCTGAAAGCTGCCCGGCTCCACCGTCGATCAGCAGCAAGTCTGGCCATTGCTGAACCGCACCTTCATCGGTGTTCTTCTCCTCAGCCAGCAACCGGGTAAACCGCCGTGTCAACATCTCCCGCATCATGGCAAAATCATCTCCCGCCACGTCAGGCGTCTTGATGTTGTATTTGCGATACTGCGATTTCATGAAGCCCTCAGACCCCGCCACCACCATGCCGCCCACCGCATAGGCACCCTGAATGTGCGAGTTGTCGTAAATCTCGATGCGCTTCGGCGGCTCTTCCAGACCAAAAGCCTTGGCCACCCCATCCAGTAATCTGGATTGCGACGCCGTCTCTGCCAGCTTCCGACCCGCCGATTCCCGCGCGTTGGTCAGCGCCTGATCCGTCAGTCCCTTCTTCTCGCCGCGCTGTGGTGTTGCAACCTCAACCCTGTAACCCGCATGCGCCGTGAATGCCTCCGCGTAAAGAGCCTGCTCCTCTAGCTCATGCGACAGCAAAATCAGTTTGGGAATGGGCCGGTCATCGTAAAACTGACCAATGAAGCTGCCGAGAATTTCCGATAGTTCAGTACTCTTGTCGACCTTCGGGTAATAGGCATGATTGCCCCAGTTCTGGCTGGAGCGAAAAAAGAAAACCTGCACGCACGTGATGCCACCTTCTTGCGCCAACGCGAATACATCCGCCTCATCCACCCCCTGCGGATTTATGCCTTGGGTCTGCGTCACAAAACTCATGGCCTGAATACGGTCACGATAGCGGGCCGCGGTTTCAAACTCCAGGGCCTCTGCCGCCGCTTCCATCTTGGCTGCAAGTTCAGCTTTTACAGGCCCGCCACCCTTTTCAAGAAACACTTCAGCCTCATCAACCAAAGCATTGTAATCGCTTTCGGAAATGAACTTTACGCAAGGGGCTGAACAACGCTTGATCTGGTGCAACAAACAAGGACGCGAGCGATTGGTAAAATAACTGTCCGAACACGTTCGCAACAAAAACGCCTTCTGCAACGTGTTGATCGCTTGATTGACAGCATTGGCAGATGCGAAAGGCCCGTAATAGCTGCCCCGGCGATTACGCGCTCCTCGGTGCTTCGCCAACTGCGGCGAAGCATGTTCCTTCGCAATCAGGATGTATGGAAAACTTTTGTCATCCCGCAGGATCACATTAAAGCGCGGCTTCAGTTTCTTGATGAGATTGCACTCAAGCAACAAGGCCTCAGCCTCGGTCGCCGTCACAACGAATTCCATGTTGCAGGTGAGCGAGATCATCAAGGCTATGCGATTGTTATGCCCCTGCCCCCGCGTATAATTCGAAACCCGGTTCTTGAGGTTCCTCGCCTTGCCAACATAAATAACGGCACCATCGCCATCATACATGCGATAGACACCCGGCTTTGCAGGAAGCCGGGTCACGAAATCACGAATGAGATCAGCGCCATTCAGCGATGATTGTGACTCAGGCGATTGCAAATGTGGCAGGGATTCGGACATGTGCTGAATTTAAAGGCTTTCCCGCGCCAAACAATGGCAGCACTGAAACAGAATTTGGCCATCGATCAGTCTGAAACGACAGCCGTTCGGCCTGAAATCAATCAATTGATCAACCCAAAGCTTTGGCATGTCAGCTTTGGCTTTGGGTGCAGACGAGAAACACTAGTGTCCAGATTGACTGCTAGACCTCAATGCGGTCTCTTCACACAAACATCAGACGAACAAAAACTCCGTTCAATCAAGATATGAATCTGACCTTTGCCCGGCACGTTCATGGTGGATTGGCAAGGTCCGGCCATAGAGTTGCCGCGTTCGCTCAGGTGTACCGACCATGTTCGGTTCTTGCACATACGAAAAGATCGCGACATAGCGCCGACGCGCTCCACTGAGAGGGGCCACCCTGTGCAGCGAGTATCGCCCACGAAAGATCTGAAGGTCGCCTGGCTCAAGGTTAAGCACCTTCACCTTGTTTGACGTACCGTTCAGAACGCGAGAGACTTCAGCAAAATTCTCGTCCCCCCCACGAATACGGGGCGCGTATTCGAATGCGCCACCTTGATCGGCATTCTGTATCGCAAGTGTTACAGTAAAGTTATTGGTGTCGAAATGCCACGGAAAGCCGTTGCCTTCCTCGGCCATGTTGACGATGACATCGGCTAATGGATCGGCGTATCGGTAGAATTCATTTTCCTGAAGACAGTCTTTTATGAAGCGGTCGAACCCCTGACTATCGTGAATTGTCCGAAGGGGGCCATCTTTGGGAAAGTTATCTGCTGGCACAAACGAATTTGACCGATCAAAGAACTGCCGACGTGGATCGTCAACCGGGAGACTTGGATCGTCCGTGGAGAAATAAACATTTGTGCGGTTGAAACTACGGTGGCCTTTGTCTGCTACGCTATCAGTTTCGACCGCGAGTGCTGCAATTCCCTCCGGTGTCAGAAACTGTTTGATGACAGCACAGCCGTCACGTTCCAGATCAGTACGGACCCTCTTCAACAAGCCATCCCGCTTTGTCCCTTCCTGGGTAATCGGGTATCGTTCATAGTCAATCATGTTTGAAGACGCGTAGGGCATGAACAGACTTTCAATCTTTATATATAAAGGTCACTGCAACACCCGATCCATTCAGCCGACAGGCGCCAGACGATCCACCTGATGATTTCACGTATAGTGCTAATCGATATCAGTAAAAAGAACAGACATAAATTGCAAGAACGTATTTGTCTGATCTTGCTTCTTTGCCTGTCCGCTTTGGGTTCTAAAAGTGGAAAATCAGACTGGATTTTACCCAGAATTTTGGCCCTTTCCGCTTAGCCCAGAACCCTGTTAGTCTTCACCCAAGTAGAAACAGGGAGAAAATAAATGAACCACAAATCACTGCTCAAAGCCGCGGCCACCGCTGCCATGCTCATGGCCAGCACCGGCCTTGCCATGGCCGAAAAAATCGTGGTGTCAAACTGGGATGGCTACATGCCCAAGGACATTGGTGAAAAATTCAAGGCCGCCACCGGCATCGATTTGGAAGTTGCGGTTCACGCCACCAACGAAGAAATCATGGGCAAGGTCACAGCCTCCGGTGGCGAAGGCTTTGACGTGCTGTTTGTGTCCTCGCCTTTCGCCGAAGCCCTGAACAAGCTGGGCCTGCTGGCGCCCGTCGATGGCGCAAAAATTCCCAACCTGAAAAACCTCTATCCCGAAGCGACGAAGCTCAGCCACGATCCCGGAAACACCTTTTCCGTGCCCTATGCCTGGGGCACCACGGGCCTGTGCTACCGTTCAGATTTGGTGAAAGGAACACCCGACAGTTGGTCGAACCTCCTCACCCCCGCTGCTGATGTGACGGGCAAGACGACCATGCTTGCCACTGACCGCTGGTTGATGTCCGCAGGCTTTCTCGCCAACGGCATGTCCGTCAACACAGTGGATCAAGCCAGCCTCGACAAGGTGCGCGACCAACTTGCCGCCACCAAGAAAACCATGCTGGCGTTTGACGATACCACGTTCTATTCCAAACTCGTGTCAGGCGAAGCGGTGCTGGTGCAAGCCTGGGATGGCTGGTGCAACTACGGTATTGCCCAAAACCCGGCGATCAAATACGTAATTCCCAAGGAAGGCAGTGACCTCTGGGTCGATACCATGGTCATTACCAAGGCCGCCAAGAACCCGGAGGGAGCTGCAAAGTTCATCGACTTCCTGATGTCCGCCGACAACGGCAAGTGGGTGGTCGAAAATATCATGTACAAGACGCCGAACAAGGCCGGCATGGATGCATTGGACAAGGCCATGCTGACAACTTACCCCAACATGGCCTACGCGCCCGCCGACCTGTTGAAGTATGAACAACTGCGTGACTTGGGCGATGGCATGAAAGCGTTCTCGAAGACGGTGTCGGAGATCATGGCGGCGAAGTGAGTCGAAATGCCCGAAAGGTCCCCATCGCCCTTCGGGCACTTCCCCAATGAATTGGGGAAGATCAAGCCGCAAGTCCTTCCCCAACTTGTTGGGGAAGTGCCCGAAAGGCGATGGGGGTCTTCGACAAGATGACACCGTCATAATCAACCCATGACCCTCCCACCCCGCATCACATGGGCCCTGATGGCACCCGGCCTGCTCTGGCTCATGGTCCTCATGGTCATCCCATGCCTGCTGATCTTCGTACTCATGTTCTTCGAACGCGGCACCTACGGCGGCATAGACTGGAGCATCGTCACCCTCGAAAACATCCGCCGCGCATTTGATCCACTTTACGCCACCATCCTCTGGGACTCATTCCGCATCGCAGGCCTTGCGACCATCATCGCCCTGCTCATTGGCTATCCCGCCGCCTACGCCATTTCGAAGGCCCCGCCCAATCTCCAAACCACATTGCTGTTCCTGGCAATTTTGCCGTTCTGGACAAACTATCTCATCCGCACCTATGCCTGGATCGTGCTGCTCAACCCCGCAGGCCTCATCAACTCAGGCCTGAAAGCCATGGGCCTCTCACCCCTGCCGCTTTTGTACAACGAATTCGCCGTCATCCTCGGCCTTGTCTACAGTTACACACCCTTCGTCATCCTCGCGATCTATTCCGCCCTGCAACGCCTTGACCCAACTTATGCCGAAGCCTCCCGCGATCTCGGCGCCACGGCTGCGCAAACCTTTTGGCGCATCACCTTGCCCCTCACGGCACCCGGTGTTGCCGCAGGAGCGGTATTCGTCTTCGTCCTTTCAATCGGCAACTTCATCACACCGGATCTGCTCGGCGGCGGAAAACTGCAGATGGCGGGCAACCTGATTTATGACCAGTTCCTCACAGCGCGGGATTGGCCCTTCGGCGCAACTCTTTCCGCCATCTTGATCGCACTCATGCTGATCCTTCTCTTCGTGCAAGCCCTTGTCAGCAAACGCGCCATGGGGCATTCCACATGAACCGGATGCTCAAATTCCATCTCTCTGCCACCTACGCCTTCCTCTATCTACCCATCGTCGTGTTGATGGTGCTCTCTCTCAACAAGGCGGGCCTGCCTACGGCTTGGGGCGGCTTCACTTTTGACTGGTATGGCAAGTTGCTCTCCAATCCAAAAATCCAGGCGTCGGCCTTCAACTCACTCATCGTCGCGACCATCGCCACCATCATCGCCACAACTGTCGGAACCTTGCTGGCCCTCGGTGTTGAACGCGCAAAGCCGTCCGCCACCCGCGAAGCCCTGCTCTTCGCCCCCATGATCATCCCCGACATCGTACTGGCCATTGCACTCCTCAGCTTTTTCACACTGATGAAATTTTCACTCGGCCTCCACTCCATCATCATGGCGCACGTCGTCTTCAATATTGCCTTCGTCGCCGCAGTCGTTCGCGCTCGGCTGAAAAGTTTTGACTGGTCACTCACTGAAGCCGCACGCGACCTCGGTGCTACCGCCGTCACCACGTTCCGCACCATCACACTGCCGCTTATCTTTCCAGCGGTCATCGCAGCAGCACTGTTATCCTTCACGCTGTCAATAGACGAATTCATCATCGCCTATTTCACTGCAGGGGCCGGCCAATCCTCTACGACGCTCCCCATGCAAATCTACGCCATGATCCGCTTTGGTGTGACACCGGAAATCAACGCCCTCGCAACCCTTGTCATGTTCGTAAGTTTCATCGCCCTCTTCGCGGCACAACGCTTGAACAGGGGCAAAATTCCCGGCATGTAACCGCACACACGAGGAGTCCCAGATGGCAAAACCCGCAAAGAAAAAAGCAACACCGAAAAAAGTCATCGCGCTCTTTCCTGAAGCAGCCTACGGTCCCGCGCTGAACTCCGTCGGCATCGGCCAGGCCCTCAAGAAACTTGGCCACAAGGTTGTCTTCCTTTCCGACCCCGGCTTTCTCGACGTCTACAAGGGCTATGGCTTTGAGGCCCATCCCGTGAACCTGTCCGAACCCATGCCACCTGAAGAGATGGCAAAGTTCTGGGTGGATTTCATAAACGGCCACATCCCCAACTTCCGCAAAAGTCCCTACGACCAGATCGACAATTACGTCAAAGGCTGCTGGGAGATGATCGTCGAGACCGCAAAATGGGCCGAGAAGGATTTGCCATCTGTCCTTGAAAAAGTGAAACCCGATGTGGTCTGCGTGGACAATGTCATCCTCTTCCCCGCCATCAAGCGCTACGCCAGGCAGAACAAGAAGCCCTGGGTGCGCGTCATCTCCTGCTCCGAAAATGAAATCGAAGACCCGGACATTCCACCCCATCTTTCAGGCTGCGAAGCGAAAGACAAAAAGGGTCACGCTGCATATCGCAAACAGTTCAACAAGGTGATCAAGCCCATCCACGACAGCTTCAACACCTTCCTGAAATCCGTGGGCGAAAAGAAATATCCTGTGGGACAATTCTTCGAAGCCAGCCCGCACATGAACATCCTGCTCTACCCATCAGCCGTGAAGTTCAAGCGCAAGCACAAGCTCTCGCCAAAACAGTTCCAATACCTCGAAGGCTGCGTACGCAAGGAAGCCACCTACAAAGTCCCCACCTTCAAAGCCAACAACGATAAACCCCTGCTCTACGTCAGCTTCGGGTCACTGGGTTCCGGCGACACCGACTTGTTGAAGCGCCTCATCACCTCCATCGGCAAGATGCCGGTGCGCGCCCTTGTCAATGTCGGTGACTATATTGATCAGTACACGGACATTCCCGACAACATCATCATCGACAAGTGGTTCCCGCAACCCTCCGTCATTCCAAAGGTCAACGCCGTCATCCACCACGGCGGCAACAACTCCTTCACCGAATGTCTATACTTCGGCAAACCCGCCATCATCATGCCTTATGTCTGGGACGGCCACGACAACGCCACCCGCGTCCAGGAAACCGGCCACGGCTTCAAGATGGACCGCTACGCGTGGACCGACGAGGAAATGCAAACCAGGATCATGGCCATGCTCACCGACAAGAAGATGAAAGCAAAACTGAAGAAAACCAGCAGAGTAATGCGCGCCAAACACGG
>JANNNG010000311.1:0-3870 GCA_031398425.1 Hyphomicrobiales bacterium
ATAACCCCAAATCGGCGACAAATAATAATTATAGGCAAAATACAGGGCAAAACAGTAGGCCATTGACAAAAGAAGCGACAACGCGCGCGGCCACACCATGAGCCCGTGCATGGCGTGTTGCACCGGCAAGGACCGTTGAAAAGTCGTTGCGGCACCCCGCATGCTTGAAATTCCCTTACGCTGAATTGCCAAGTGCCGGAAACAGCACATATGGCGGTGAAGCTGCTTTTAATCGGTCACCGTGATCAGGACAAGGCGTGATTTTATGCCATGGGATCAGTGCTGTTGGCCTTGCCGGGTGAGTTGACCATGGCAGTTTCGTCGCCTATCTCAGCCCCATGTCAGTCAAACCCATCATCACACTGCCGGACGAAAAACACCTCCGACAGATCTCGGCACCCATCACGACCGTGGACAATGATGTTCGCGCCTTGTTCGATGACATGCTGGAAACCATGTACGAAGCCCCTGGCATCGGCATCGCCGCCATTCAGATCGGCGTGCCGCGGCGCGCCATCGTGATTGATCTTGCAAAGGAAGGCGAAGACAAGCACCCCCTGTTTCTGGCCAATCCCGAAGTAGTCTGGTCGTCGGAGGCGGTTGCTGATTATGAAGAGGGCTGTCTTTCCATCCCCGAATTTTATGAAATGGTGGAGCGCCCGAAAGAGGTGAAAGTGCGTTACATTGATCGCATGGGAGAGCCGCAGGACGTGCTGGCTCAAGGCTTGCTGGCCACCTGCTTGCAGCACGAAATCGACCACCTCAATGGTGTTCTGTTCATCGATTATATTTCGAAGCTCAAGCGCGACCGTGTTCTCAAGAAATTCCAGAAAGCGCAGAAATTGGGGAAACTTTAGTGCGCCTGGTCTTCATGGGAACGCCTGTCTTTTCCATGACGGTGCTGAAAGCCTTGATTGCAGCTGGACACGAAGTCGCCTGCGTCTATGCCCAGCCGCCACGCCCCGCAGGCCGGGGCATGACGCGCAAAGCCACTCCTGTGCACGCCTTTGCGGAATCAATCGGTATCGAAGTGCGCACGCCGGTTTCGCTGAAATCCCTGGAGGAGCAGGCCCGTTTCGCTTCCCTCAAGCCCGAAGCCGCCATCGTGGTAGCCTATGGCTTGTTGCTACCAGAAGCAATTCTTGCGGCACCGACCCATGGCTGTTTCAACGTCCATGCCTCGTTGCTGCCGCGCTGGCGCGGTGCTGCACCCATCCAACGCGCCATCATGGCGGGCGACGTTGAGACCGGTGTCACCATCATGCGCATGAACGCAGGGCTTGATACGGGTCCCATGCTGCTGAAAATTGCCATCGCGATTGATGATGGCACGACGGCAGCCGCGCTGCACGATCAGTTGGCCGTCATCGGTGCCAAGGCAATGGCTGATGTTCTGGCGGCACCGCTGCATGCCGGTGAAATGCAGTCTGAGGACGGTGTGACCTACGCCAGGAAAATCGACAAGGCTGAATCCCGCATAGATTTTTCGAAACCAGCACAGCACGTGATCCGCCTTATCCATGGTCTGTCACCTTTTCCGGGCGCCTGGATGCTGGTGAATGGCGTACGCATCAAAGTCCTGCGGTGTGAGCGGGTTGACGCTGGCGGCGTTGCGGGACGTTTTATCGATGATGCGCTGACCATCGCCTGTGACGGTGGAGCCATTCGTTGCCTTGAACTTCAACGCGACGGCAAGGCGGCCATGACGGCGGAAGTCTTCTCGCGAGGTTTTGCAATTCCAATCGGCACCAGAGCAAGCTGATGCCGCGCTATCGTCTTCTCATCGAATATGACGGTAACGATCTTGCGGGGTGGCAGTTGCAGTCTGTGTTGCCCACTGTGCAGGGCGTGATCGAAAACGCCATTGAGAAAATTCACGGCCAGCATGCCCGCATCTTTGGCGCGGGCCGCACCGATGCCGGGGTTCATGCCATGGGACAAGTGGCACACGTCGATTTGCCGCGCAGCTGGGATGTTTTTGAACTGCGCAACGCCATCAATGGCAATGTGCGGCCAAACCGTGTGAGCGTGCTCGAGATTGAGGAAGTCTCGGGTGACTTTCACGCCCGTTTTTCGGCCACAGAACGCCGCTATCTCTACCGCATCCTCAATCGTCGCGCACCCCCTGCACTTGATCGTGGCAAGGTGTGGCATGTGCCTGCGCCAATTGACGCCGCTGCCATGCACAAATCAGCACAGCTGCTGGTCGGCACACACGACTTCACTACTTTCCGCTCCACGAGTTGCCAGGCGCTGTCGCCCGTGAAAACTCTCGAGGTTCTGAAAGTCTCACGATTTGGCGAAGAGATTGAGATTGAGGCAGTGGCACGGTCATTCTTGCACAATCAGGTGCGCAGCATGGTGGGCACGTTGAAGTTGGTTGGCGAAGGCAAGTGGACGTGGCGCCACGTGCAGAAGGCTCTCGCAGCAAAAGACCGCACAGCCTGCGGCACCGTAGCCCCGCCACAGGGGCTCTGTCTGGTCAGCGTTGGTTATCAACGACTCCCGGATGGCTCCCCGGATTAGTGCTTTCATAAATCTTGCGAATGGATTAATAGCCCGCTCGGCTTCGGGGCAGATCCGGGCCAGTGGGACATTTCAACTTATATCCAAGGGGGATATGCAATTATGTGGTCTGAATTTAAAAACTTTGCCTTCAAGGGCAATGCCTTTGACCTGGCTGTCGGCGTCATCATGGGCACGGCCTTCGGCAAGATCGTGTCATCAATCGTCGATGACTTGATCATGCCAATCGTCGGTGCCGTTTCGGGCGGTGCGAATTTCTCCAACTACTTCCTGCCGCTCAATTCGGCCGTGACTGCAACCAGTTACGCTGAAGCTGCAAAGCAGGGCGCAACCTGGGGCTATGGCAACTTCGTCACCGTGTTGATCCAGTTTCTGATCTTGGCATTCATCCTGTTTCAACTCGTGAAAATGTCAAATCGTATGAAAAGGGCTGAGCCACCAGCTCCACCGCCAGCCGCTTCGACGTCAGAAGTTCTGCTCGCCGAAATTCGTGACGCGCTGCGCAAGAAGTAAGCCTCAAACGCATATCAGTTCAGAACCCGCGAGGCGTTGCCTTGCGGGTTTTGTTTTGCTCTAAGGCCAGCCCATGGACATGAGCACCCTCATCAGCGGCCTGACCCGACCGGCACAAACCGAACCCGACAGCGGCATCGTCACCGCCGCCATGCATGGGATGTCGAAACCGAATGTGCTGGCCTTCTGGTCCGGCCAGGGCAATCTGCCGACTCCGGAAGAATTCTGCCGTCCCGCCATCGAAAGCCTTCTCGCAGGCGAAACCTTTTACACTTGGCAACGCGGCATACCTGAATTGCGCGAAGCCCTCGTGCGCTATCACGCCAAACATTACGGCGTAAATCTGCACATCGACAATTTCGGCATCACCGGTGGTGGCATGCAGGCGATCCAGAACGCGATACAAATGATCGCTTCTGATGACGATGAAGTGATCATCCCCACCCCCGCCTGGCCCAACTATGCAGGCCCCCTGCGTTTGCAAGGTACAAGACCCGTAGAAGTACCGATGCTGTTTGCCAATGGCACTTGGTCGCTTGATCTCGACAGGCTGTTCGCCGCCGCAACACCACGCACCCGCGCCATCTGCATCAACTCCCCCTCCAACCCCCTCGGCTGGACCGCAACGCGCGATGACCTCATCGCAATCCGTGATTTCGCCCGTCGCACCGGGATCTGGATTCTGGCCGATGAAGTCTATTCGCGCTTCTGTTTCAGCGCCAGACGCGCGCCGTCTTTCCTTGATGTCTGTGACCCTGAAGAGCGTCTGGTCCTGTGCAACACATTCTCCAAAAACTGGGCCATGACGGGCTGGCGTCAGGGCTGGATACA
>JANNNG010000041.1:0-1898 GCA_031398425.1 Hyphomicrobiales bacterium
GGCAAAATGGCTATTTCAGATTCGATTTTCGCCGACACCACAACAGCCTTGTTGCCCTCTTGTGCCGCAAAGGCTTTCACGCGCTCTGAAAAATCATTGCCCTTGTCAGCCGCTGCTTCCTCCACGTTGCACACGTAAAGCACAGGTTTTGACGACAAAAGCCCAAGTCCGCGGAATGTCATTTCTTCATCTGGTGTGCGTTCGACAAGCCGCGCGGGCTTGCCTTCGCGCAACAGCAACAGTGCCCGCAGCATCAAGTCGGCCAGTTCCTTCTGTTCCTTGTCGCCCTGCTTGCCACGTTTTTCCGCCGTGGCATGGCGCTTCTCCAGCGCTTCAAGGTCAGCCAGCATCAACTCGGTTTCAATGATCTCGATGTCAGACACAGGGTCTATGCGGCCCGACACATGCGTGATGTCGCCATCTTCAAAACAGCGCACAACATGGGCAATGGCATCGGTCTCGCGGATGTTGGCCAGAAACTGGTTGCCCAACCCCTCGCCTTTTGACGCTCCCTTCACCAGGCCGGCAATATCCACAAAGGTCAAGCGCGTAGGAATGATCTGGGCCGAATGGGCAATGGCCGCCAGCTTGTCAAGGCGCTCGTCAGGCACGCCCACATCACCCACGTTGGGTTCAATCGTGCAGAACGGATAATTCGCCGCCTGGGCAGCACTGGTTTGTGTGAGCGCATTGAACAGAGTGGACTTCCCTACATTTGGCAGTCCCACAATTCCACATTTGAAACCCATCATTCCACTTTCTGTTTTTGAGGCTTGAACCTATACCGGTTGCGTCGTCTTAAACAGACCGAAAGCAAAGGCAACACCCTTTCGGCGGTGCAAACTGTGGCCAATCATTTGGCCGTTCTATTCCGTCAACACGACCTGTGAAGACAATCGGACACCTTCTGGAGCCGGGACGTCGGTGGCACCATAGTCGGAATTCAGGACCAGTGTTGGCCCTTCGTCGACTTCAACCTGATTGGCGATGATTGCAGTGAATGCCGAGTCCTGTGCCACTGCATTATTGGGATCAACGCGAAGCTTGCCGTTGGGCAAATAAATAGTGCCGGTCAGATTTCTGGCGTTGGCACTGTTGAGCCGATGTATTCTGCCGACTGAGACACTACGATCTTCAAAGAATAAAAGGCCTGCCATGTCACCTGTCAAGCCACCCGTCATCTCTATTGTCGTGTTTTCGATGAATTTCAGGCGTGTTTTTTCACCTTTCAGATAGAAGGCTGCATAGTTGGATTTGACCACGGCATCGCCTGAAATCTCGAAATTGCCATCACTAATGATGTAATCGCCCGGGCGGAACGTCGCGGTTGCCGTACCGGTTATTGTAATGCCGCCACAATAGTTTCCAGGATCGAGAACGGCGCTGCCGGAATTCAGTTTAAATTTGTTTGCTGTACATGTACCCGCTGCTGGGGCTTTGCGGGATGAGAGCGGGTCCGGCAACACAACACAGTCGGTTGTTACCGCGGGTTTGATGGCGCTGGTTTTCGATTTTGCGCCACCGACCGAGCAGATCAGGGCGGCTGTCATTGTTGAATCCCGGTCAAGTTTGATAGACTCTGAATGATTCGAATTTGAATAGACCCCGCACCCATTGGCCTCAAGCTTGGCACGATTATCCATATGGATGGCTTTCTCATTGGTTGAATTGAGAGCAAGCACACAAATATTCGCTGCGCCGGCCAGCTTGGCCGTTGCGCGCGCCACCACCGGGGTTATACCGGCACCGATGAAGTGAGCAAAAAACGGAGTCCATTTCTCAGTAATCGTCACTTTCACCGTGTCTTTTTTGGCACCGACTGCTGCGTCAACAGTGACGTTGCCATGGGTCAGTATCGATCGTGCAAGGCTGTCGGCCACTTCAGCTATCGATGTTTC
>JANNNG010000113.1:0-21459 GCA_031398425.1 Hyphomicrobiales bacterium
CGTGCCCCTCTTTAACCCCATCCGTGATGCGGTGCCCTATTTGGGGTTTTTTACCATTTTTGTGGGATACCCCCCACCCCCGCCCCCCCCCAATTTTTTGGGGTGGGGCCGGGGGTGGGGACTCAACCACGAATGACCACACTCACCATCTACTTCAGTCTCTTCACCATCGCCTTCCTCGCGGCCACCATTTTGCCACTGCAATCCGAAGCGGTGCTGACAGGCCTCCTGGCACTCTCGCACCAACCGTGGTGGGCGCTCATCGCTGTCGCCACTATCGGCAACACGCTGGGGTCCGTCGTCAACTGGGCCATGGGCCTCACCCTTGAGCGATTTCAAAACCACCGCTGGTTCCCCGCATCGCCAGCGCAACTCGACAAGGCCAAACATTATTACCAGCGCTATGGACGCTGGTGCCTGCTCTTTGCGTGGCTGCCATTTGTGGGCGATGCCCTGACGGTCATGGCAGGCGTGTTGAAGGAACGTTTGTGGATTTTCGTGGTGATTGTGGGAGCAGGAAAACTCGCCCGCTATCTTGTCATCGCAACAGCCGTTGTCAGCGCACAATCCTAACGCTTGACCACCTCAGCGGTGATCGGCAGATGGTCGGATGCCTTGCGTGACAGTGGCGTTGAATGCACGGTAATGTTTTTCAACAACTGGCGTGGCGCACACAAGATGCGGTCCAAGGCCAACAGCGGATAGCGTGAAGGAAAACTCGGCACGAAGGATTCGAAACTGCCGAAGATCGACGTAAGCCCCGATAAACCGGAGCGCCTGCCGATGCGCCATTCATTGAGATCACCCATCAGCAACACGGTGCGCTCGTCTGCATCTTGTGCTGCCTGCAACACCATGTCGACCTGCTGCGAACGCGAACGTTTCAGCAGCCCAAAATGCGTGGCAATGACACGAAGATGCAAGGCTTTCGCCTCCATATCCACAACCAGCGCACCGCGCGGCTCAACCCCCGGCAACACCAGTTGCCGCGTGAGATGCACAACGGCCTCCCGCACCAGCACCACATTGCCATGCCAGCCATGATTTTTCACAGAGCCGCTGACAGGCACGGGCACCAACCCCAGCCGGTCATGCAACTGCTGCAAGTCCAGCAATCCATCGCGCTCACCAAAGCGCAGATCGGCTTCCTGCAAAGCCACCACATCAGCATTGATTTCAGCGAGCACATCAATGATGCGCTGCGGATCACGGCGCCGATCCGTGCCCACGCACTTGTGAATGTTGTAGGACGCAACGCGGATCATCACAGCAGCCATTCCACCGGCAGCCAGCTCATGACCCACGCCACCATGCGTTGCTTTGCGGTTGATCCCGGTTCGATGCGATAGATCTTGGCATCGGTATCGCGCCAGCTCAGGCGATTGCCAGCTTCCAGAAACGGCACATAGCTTTGCTCCATGGTCACATGGTCCATTTGCCCTGCAATCCGAGCACCCAGTTTTGCACTTTCAATCATCAGTCCCATTTCGCAGTTGAGATACAGCGAACGTGGATCGAAGTTGAGTGAACCGATGAATACACGACGCTGGTCCAACACAAATATCTTGGCATGCAGGCTGGAACTGGAGGCACCAAAGCGCGGCAACCTCTTCTTGCCCTTGCGCAACACAGGTGTTGTGCTGCCGGCAGATCGCAATTCATACAATGATACGCCATTGCGCAGCAGCCGCTTGCGATAACGCGCATAACCCGCATGCACGGGCACCACGTCATTGGATGCCAGCGAGTTTGTCAGCACACGGACGGTTCGGCCATTGCGCGCCATCTGCGTCAGATAGGTAGAGCCAAATCGCCCCGGCACAAAATAGGCCGTAGCCACATCCACGCTGTGCTCCACTGCACCCAGCTTTTTCTGCAATCCCGCCAGCAACAACTTTCGGCGAGGAATTTCGCCTTGCCCCTTGGCTGCATCATCCACCACTAGCTCCACCGGCACCCAGTCAAAATCCACCTGCCCACCCGCTGCAACAAGCGGCGTGACGGACACGAACTGTTTGTAATTTACCGCTGCCTCGGACTCTGCCACCTCCGCAAGTGTGGCCAGCAGCGCATCAAGTGCAGGCGAAGTGCGCCGCTTTAACACCGTGTCCAGAGGATAGGACGAAGGCGAGTTCCAGTACTGGTCAAACGACTGTGCAATGCGCGGCACCACCGCCCCTACCGTCAACACGTCCATGTCAGCAAAATGAAAATCCGCATGTGCGCCAAAGTATTCGTCACCAATGTTGCGTCCGCCCACGATGCTGGCTGTGCCGTCGACGGTGAGAGACTTGTTATGCATGCGCCGGTTCACGCGTTTCAGGTCAAAGATGTAACTGAGTGAACGGGGCTTCCTGAGCATGAAGGGATTGAACAGTCTGATCTCCACATTGTCATGGCCGTTGGCCGCCAGCAGCATCTCGTCCGTACCAGCCGTGGTGTTGTCATCCAGCAGCAGCCGCACCCGCACACCACGCCCGGCTGCCGCCAGCAGATCATGCAGCAACAAACGTCCTGTAAGATCACCGCGCCACATATAATATTGTGCATCAATGCTGCTTTCTGCAAGGCGCAGCAAACCCCGCCGCGCCGCAAAGGCTTCCGTGCCATCATCAAGCACATGAATGCCGGACAGACCCGCGCGATGCGTGTCGGTTTCGCCCAGTTTCTTCAAAAGATCAAAGCGCGGCTCGGCCGGCAAGGCTGCGGTTTTGCTGCGTCCCGTCAGCGGCGGCGGACGATAGATGAAGCGCAGACCAAGCAGGGTAAGCGCCAAGACCAGAAAGACGAGTAATGTGATCAAGGCCACGCGTCACCGCATGCTCTTGCGTGAGAGGATTTTATATTATCATGAATTTTTAAGTGAGAACGCACTCGACGATCCAATGCTACAGCGCCGCTCCTATGGGAACTGATAGACACCGGCATGGTCATAAAGCTCCAGGGTCAGGCGGCCTTGGCTGACATCCATGCGTTCCACGGAGGACGGCAGCTTTGCCCTCACCTTCACGACACCCGTGTTGATGTCAAGTCCATAGAGATAGTCATCGACGCAGCTGCCGCCATAGGCAGTGATCAAACGCCCATTGCTGAACAAGAGATTGGCGCTCGAAACACTGAGTGGGCTCACCCACTTGAGCAACTGATCAGTCTGGCTGAACTTGGCCACAAAGCCGAAACGTTGCGTTCTGTCGGTGCATCGATCTCCGCTATCAAACGAGATATAGAAATCATCGCCGTCGACGGCAGCTCCTGTCACCTTGATTTCGGATTGAGCAGCTCCGCCTTCAAGACCGAGGTCATTCCTGTTGAGGCCAAAGGCATAGACCTCCCGAACGCCCATGTCAGGTGCGAGCACAGCCGCGATGATGGTTACCGAACCCTTGCCGAATCTGGGCGCATTGCTGAGCAAGAGGTCTTCACTGTTGGCAATGCGTCCGATGGTGAAGTGATTGTTGGTATGATTGCCAATGAACAATCCTCTGGCCTTCATGGTGTCGGAGAGCCTTCGCACGAGTTGGAGAGGCAGGAATGAACAGCGGTCAATGAAGTCGAGACGGCAATAGGTGACGTTCTCGGCCGCAAATGCCACTTCGGAATGGGTCGCCAGCAGCGCATCGAGACTTGACGCCTTTACAAGTTCCTTCAACGTGACGCTGCGGCTGTTGTTACCGGGGTTGGCGGGCGGTGGCACAAGCCCGATGATTGCCGGCACCTGCCGCGTATAAGCCGTCTCGCCTTCATTGGCGCCCTTGCCGAGATCGAAAAAAGCACCCAGCGTCCAGCTGCTGGCGGGCGCAGGCGCTTTTTCTTCCGGCACTGGCTTGATCTTGGCCAGCGCTTCCTGTTGCGGCTGTTCCTGTTGTGCCTGTTCCTGTTGTGCCTGTTCCTGCTGTGCTTGTTCCTGTTGAGCCTGTTGCTGCAGTGCCTGTTCCTGCGCCGCTTTCTCAGCCGCCTCCGTCTCTATTTTTGCGTTGATCTCGGATTTGCGATCTTCCGCCAGCGCCACAAAGACGGGGGCATCGTCGTGTGTGGCGATAAAAGCATCCAGCACGCTGATGCTGTTGGAGTCCTTGACGGCATTCCAGTCTGTAAGCACCTTGGCTTCGGTCAAAGTTGCGGGGTCCGCTGGTTGGGGTGCAACCGGATCTTCCTTGGCAGGTGGCGCTACCAGAAACACCTCACTGCGCAAGCTCGAATTATGCCACGGCTCCTGATCTTCCTTGGTTGCAGTGTAAACCTCAGACTTTACCCGGGTCATCATTTGCTGGATTTCCAGTCCCGGTGTCTTGATGTTTTTCAGCAACGCTGTGGTGAAAGGGCTGTTGCGTCCCGTTCCATCAGCGGCCACATCGCCAGGCGATGTGGCAAAGCCGATCAATATGCCGCCACCTGGAACGGCAGGCGTGGCAAGGCCCTGCTGCACAGCGTTCGACCTGGTCTTTCCCAGCGAACGCGAGAAGCTGCGTGACAAGGGGTTGTCACGGCAGGCATCCAGAAGTGCTATCGCCGTCTTGCCAGGTCCAGCCATGGAACGCAGCACCACATCCGCATCGATGGTTTCGAACTGCAACGATGTCGGGCGTTCGAGTTTTGCATCAATCGGCACCAGATAATTGCGGCCGTCCACTTGCATGCCGTGGCCCGCATAGAAAAACAGCGTCACATCGGCATCGCGGGCCGCATCCTCGAAATCCCCGATCTTTGCGGCCATGTCGACGTGATTGAGATTGGTGCCGCCAATTACCGTGAAGCCGAGTTCCACGAGGGCATCATTCATATCGGTGGCATCATTGGGCGGGTTGGGCAGTTTGTTGGCATTGGTGTATGCACCATTGCCGATGACGAGGGCAACCTTGCCAGCCGCAAAGGCATGGAACGGCGTGAACACAAAAGCAAGAATGGCCAAAGCGATGCCAAAAAGCCGCATGATACTCTCCTTCGCCGCCCCGTGCGGAAGCTATCATACGGCAGCACCAACCGTCCAGCATGCTTGCCTGTGATTTCAAAAATTAGTCTGGCAGTCTGGAAGTCTGGAAGTCGGTGTCATCCCTCACGTGCCAGGCGCGCACGGCGTTTCAATTCGGCGGGGCTTGGATTTGGCAGTTCGAACGTACCGATTGGAACCGCACCCGCAGGTTCATAGGTCGCAGTCACAACGCCGGTTGTTGAAACATCGCTGCTGATCAGCTTCAGCCCTGCTGCAGGCGTGCCTTCGCCGGACAGGCGCTTGCCCTTGCCGAGCAAAACCGGGAATGTCATGACAAACAGCCGATCAATCAGCCCGGCTGCAAGCAGTTGCGGATAAAGCGTCGAACTGCCCTGGATCAGCAGGTTCGGACCGGCGTTGTGCCTGAGCGTCTTCACCGCATCGATATCGGCAAGTCGGTGGCTGTTCTGCCAGTCCAGTATTTCACCGCCGCGTGTCAACACGTGTTTGGCCGTCGTGTTGAAGGCCACGCCAATGGGATCTTCCGCCGGCACATAGGGCCAGTGGGCCGCAAAAATCTCGTATGTCTTGCGTCCGAGCAAGAGGTCAAAGGGAGCTTCAAAAATGCCGCCCATGGCCTTGCCCATTCTTTCGTCCCAGAAGGTCGCCGTCCAACCTCCCAAGTCAAATCCGCCCGTCGGGTCTTCCGGCGGCCCACCGGGCGCCTGCATGACACCATCCAGCGATTGAAACACCCCACCAATGATCTTGCGCATGTCATGACTCCATTTGAGTGACTGAATGTGAACTCAAGTCCTTGAGCAAAGACCAACACACAGGCGTACAGTCATTGTCACTTGCCGAGCACAGTTGGCCACACCGCTGCAAATCCGTCGTAGGTACGTCGATCATCAATCATCGCCTCACTGTCGGACATGGCTATGGCTCCTTGAATTGAGTGACGTTCCTATTGTCCATTGGTCTTGCCCGCCAGAAATGGCGCGATTGTCGGCGCCAGCTGCGGCGTGATTGACATTTCGTAGTGCGTCACATCGGGCAAAATGGCCAGACGGTTCTTCGACATGTGCTCACGCTGCCACCCTGCATCCTTCAATCCGCCGCCGAGAAGCTGATAGAACTTCACGATATGCTCAGGCCTGATCATGTCGCTATCACCATAGACCAGCATGACAGGCATTGTAAGCTTGGCGACATCAGCTGACCAGTCATAGGGCTTGCGCATGAGAGCACCCATCTGATCGAGCAGTTTCGGAAACTCATCCGGGTCTGGTGCTACGGCAACGTAGGATGTGTACATTGGCGTGTCTTTCATCATGGGCAACATTGCAGCACTTACCTGCGCTTGCTGCGGCAGCATTTCAGGAAAGAAACCATCCTGCGCCATGGGTGCGGCAACCAGAACCAACCTTCGCACCATGGCAGGATGCTGCACGGCAAACTGGAACGCGACACCGCCGCCGAACGAATAGCCTATCACATCAACCTGGTCATGGCCAAGCGATTTCACAAGGGCAGCCATGTCGGCACCCTGATCGGCATAGCTGATATCGCGCTGGCCCAGTTGTGTGCGACCATGACCGTGGAGATCGACGGCAATGACCTGACGTTGCGCGGCAAGGGCTGGCAGCGCCATCCCAAACATGTTGATGGACCCCAGACCGCCATGCAGGACCAAGAGCGGTTCGCCGACACCAGTAATTTCGTAGTAGTATTTGACACCATTGACTTCAGCGTGACCGGACTTTGGCGTGTCCTGCGCCTGTATGGCTGAAGTGAATACTGAGGTCAGGCTGGTGATTGCCAGTGCTTTCATGAAAGTCCGCTTCAACATGATGGTCTCCTTTGGTTGTTAAGGATGGTTGAACAACAGCGCCACATAGCGGCGCAGATGGTTGATGCTGGCAGCGGCGATGTTCACGTCGCCCGTGGCTTTGGCCAGAATGAACGCCCCTTGGATGACGGCTTGCGTGTGCAGGGCGAGGCTCATGGCACTCCAGTCACCGCTGATGCCGCGTGTTGCCATGGCGGCTGCAATATCAGGCTCTAGTGTTGCAGCATGGCCCGTAATGCTGGCTGCTGCCGCATCGCGGATGGCAGGAGCCGTGCTGTAGGTTTCCTGCACCATGGTGCCGACAAGGCAGGTGTAGTCGGGCAACGCGCCCTGCAGGATGCTCTTGCGAAAGTCGATATAGCCCAGCACCCGGTCCAGTGGATCGGCATGATCGTGATAGGGAGCCGTGGCAAAGAACCCGCCGGTCATGTCAGTCCAATGCCTGGCTGCTGCGATGGCCAGCGCTTCCTTGGATTCGAAGTGGTGAAAGAAGGCACCTTTGGTCACACCCGCCGCTTGGCACAGCGCATCCACCGACGTGCCCGCATAGCCTTGCGTGCGGATGACGCGAAGTGCAGCAGCGAGCAGCCGGTTCCGGGCATCGCGTTTTGTTGGTAATGGTTGAACCTGATCCATAACTTTACATACCAACCGGTTGGTATTCCGTCAAGTACAAAATGAGGACTTCTACTCCACATCGGTCAAAAGCGATGATTATCCTGCTTTCCTGAACACATAGGCCCGCGTGGTGATGTGGGATTCAGCGGGGGAATAGGGCATGGGTTGATACATAGGCGTGACTTCCACCTGTTTCAGCAAACCGCCGGACACAAGCCCCGCAAGTTTGGTCTTGAAGCCCATTTCCTCCCACACCTGCATGCTGATGGTGAACATCATCACGCCGTCGCGTTCCAGCAGGCGTACAAATTCGTCCAGCGCTGCAGCAGGCGCATGGCCCTCGGTAAAAGTGCCTGTGGAAATGATGGCGTCAAAACTCCGGTCCACGAAGTCAAGCCGTTCGCCCAGCACCGCCACCCGTAAATCCGCATAGCATTTGCGCGCCGCCGCCTTGGCCAGCATGCCCTGGGACATGTCAATGCCGGAGAGATTGTTGTAACCCAGAAGGTTCAACAGCGAACCCGTGGCTCCGGTGCCGACCCCGGCATCCAGAAGGGCAACCGCCTTGTTGGGCACATGCCGACAGACCAGACCTGCAATAACCGCCTGGTGCAGATACCCCGTCAAAACCATGTCGGCATCATAACTTTCCGCCCATGAATCATAGGTTGCCTCCAGCGAGGCCCGATCCTTCGCCCGGTAGACGCTGTCGATCCATTCATCGGTCTGCTTGCGTGATGTCAACGCCTCAATCCTCAGCGTAGTATTCGCCCGTCTTCGGGTCCTGCTTCAGGCGTTTGAACTCCTTGGGGTCGCGCTGGTCCTCGGCCTGGTTGCGCATGGCATCGGCCTGCGCTTCAACGCGTGTCATCAGCTTTTTCATGGCAAAACCCAAAAGCAGTGTTGCCCCCGCCGTCATCACACGTTTGAAAAATGCCATTGTCCGAGCTCCTCTGTCCAACCTATCACAGGCCGAAACGCTGCCACAAGGCGCGTGTCTCCAGCGCATCCAGCGCCTGCCCACCCATGTCAGACGTTTCAGCCAGCCCAATCCGTCGCAACAATCCGCCCGATGTGATGGGAATCAGCTTCAGAACAGCCTTATCGCCGAATTTCTGCTTGATTATGGCCTCCATGTGGCCAAGACCGTCAATCAGGCCTAGCGCCAGTGCTGACTTACCCGTCCAGAAGGCTCCGGTGAACAGGTCCTTGTCCTTGCCTTGGATTTTGGAACCACGCCTGTTGCGCACCATGGCTTTGAAACTTTCATGCATTTCTCCGAGGATGGTTTTCAGTTTCGCGACATCTTCTGGCTTCTCCGGTTTGAACGGGTTATTGGTACTTTTGCTTTCGCCCGCCGTGTGTACTCGCGACTCGACACCGATTTTTTGCAACAGCTTTGGAAAGCCAAAACCCATTGAAATTACACCGATGGAACCAATAATCGAATTCTCGTCAGCATAAATTTCATCACCAGCACAGGCCAGCCAATAGCCACCAGAAGCCGCTACATCCTCGCAAAACACATACACCGGAACGTTAAACTGTTTTGATAGCGACTTGATACGATCAGAAATCAATGCCGATTGCACCGGTGACCCGCCCGGAGAATTGATTTCCAGTGCCACCGCAGCCACTCCCTTGCGAAAAGCTTTCTGCAAGGCTGGCTCGACGCTCCGCAAGTTCAGATTGCCTCCCCGCACAGATTTTCCAGCCGCCACTGCGCCTTCAAGGCGGACAACGTGGATGAGGGGAGGGGACTTGCGAAAGGTGATTTTACGAAAAAGGCGTGTGATCATGGCGCGAGATATGGCCCTTGGCATGTCGCTCCGCAAGCACCCCCTCGCCCGCTTGCGGGGTGTGGTGGCATCGCGTCAGCGATGACGGAGAGGGACTTCTACGCCACTGCGCGATTCAATGCACACTGTGACCATAGCTCCGACAGGGCGTGCACCAGTTTTTCGATGTCCTTGTCGGTGTGGTAGGGCGAAGGCGTGATTCGCAGGCGCTCTGTGCCGCGTGGAACCGTGGGATAGTTGATCGGTTGCAGATAGATGCCATAGCGCTCGATCAGGGTATCGCTGATCCATTTGCATTTGACAGGGTTGCCCACCATGACGGGCACGATGTGACTGTCGTTGTCCATCAGCGGAATGCCCGTGGCTTTCAGGGCAGCGCGAACTTTTGCCACAGCGCGGCGCTGGCGCAGGCGTTCCATATCGGTTGATTTCAAATGCTGGATGGCAGCGCGGGCCCCGGCCGCGGTGGCAGGTGGAAGAGCAGTGGTAAAGATAAAGCCTGATGCGAAGCTGCGCACGTAGTCGCAGAGTTGCGCCGACGCAGCAATATAGCCGCCGACCACGCCGAAGGCCTTGCCGAGAGTGCCCTGGATGACGGTGAGACGATCCATGAGGCCTTCGCGTTCGGCAACGCCACCACCGCGTGGGCCATAGAGGCCGACGGCGTGAACTTCGTCGAGATAAGTCATGGCGCCATATTGGTCGGCGAGGTCACAGATATCCTTGATGGGGCCGATGTCGCCATCCATGGAATAGACGGATTCGAAGGCGATGAGTTTCGGACGGGTGGCCGGGATTTCCTTCAGGTGGCGTTCGAGGTCCTGCAGATTGTTGTGTTTGAAGATGCGGCGTTCAGCACGGCTGTGGCGAATGCCTTCAATCATCGAGGCGTGGTTGCCAGCATCCGACAGCACGACACAATTGGGAATGCCGCCTGCGAGGGTGCCCAAGGCTGCCCAGTTCGACACATAGCCAGAGGTGAAGAGCAGGGCGGCTTCCTTGCCGTGCAGGTCCGCCAGTTCCTGTTCGAGCAAAACATGCTCATGGTTGGTGCCGGAGATGTTGCGAGTGCCACCGGCACCTGCGCCGTATTTCTCGAGAGCCTCGTGCATGGCGGCAATGACCTTGGGATTCTGGCCCATGCCGAGATAGTCGTTGGAACACCAGACAGTGATTTCGCTGCTATCCTTGCCATTGTGATACTGGGCCTTCGGGAAATTGCCGGCACGACGTTCGAGATCAGCAAACACCCGGTAACGGCCTTCGCTGCGGAGTTGGTCCAGCTCTGCATTGAAGAAATTGTCGGGAGAAAAATGCGGCTGGTCAAGCATGTCAGGCTCCTGAGAATCCAGTGTAGAGTTTTGGCGTGTCAATTTCAGTCGGCGGCACTGTTTTGGACTTGCGAGCCTGGGACCAGTGCCAGAGTTTTTCCACCGGCAACGGCAACATGAGCAGAATATGCTCAAGAAGACCGATGGCGGCAAGTGTTGCGGCAATCGTGTAGGGGAGGCTTGATGAACCGGAGTTGAACGCAAGCCAGACGGTCAAGCCGACGAGAACGATGCAGGACACGGGAAACAGCGGATTCATGTTGCGCTTGCGCAAGAAGCTCCGCAGCACGGCCATGTGTTCGGGCACGAATTCAGCACTGACATTGCGCACGCCGAGGAACACGTTGAGGCGCGCACTCAAATGCATGAGCCAGAGCATCACATAAGTCCACAGCGCCATTTGATTGTCGATAAAGTAAAGAATTGCAGCTCCTGCGATGATCGCAAGTTCATGCCAGATGTTGACGGCGATGGCGTGGCCGAAATGTTTGACACCTTGGCAACCATGCGGGCACTGCTGTTTGCGAATGCCGGTGACATAGCCCATGTAGAGACTCATCTCCATCCAGCCCCAGACCATCATGCTGGCCGTGAAGGAGGCCACAACGGCGAAGGTGCCAGTATCTCCGCGCCATACCCATGCGCCGTAGAGTGAAAGGCCGAGCAGCACTGTTGCAGCACTCATGCTCCACTTGAAGGTCCGCTGTGGCAAGCTGTCGAGGAAAAAGATCAGCGCCGTCGAAGCCGCCCAGAGCAGCACAACCAAAGCTATGGTGGATACGACGCCCACGAGCGCTCAGTATCCGGGTGCCAGTCTGATGTCGGCGGGCAACGCATTCTGTTTTGTGCGCATCATCATCAACCGTGCGAATACATAGCCCGCAGACAAGGTGGTTTTGACCTTGCTGAACTTGGCTGCAAAACCACCCTTGGCCTGTTGCACTGCCGCCCGGTCGGTGATCGCAACCAGTTGTTCAAGCCTGGCCCAGAAGGCCGGATTTTCATGGTCGATTTCCAGCGGGAAGACCTGGCGTGAAATTTCCGAAGTGATACGGAAAACGGTTTTGCCATACTCCTTGGGATCAATCCCCACGGCTTTGTGAAAGTGCGGGCGTTGATTGTCGCGCACATACATGGTTGAGAAAATCGCCAGCAGGAAAAACTTGACCCAGAACTTGTTGAGGCCTGAAAGCAGATGCGGGTTGGCACGCATCAACAGGGCAAAAGCCTCGCCATGACGGAACTCGTCGTTGCACCACTTTTCAAACCATTTGAAAATGGGGTGGAATCGGCGGTCGGGATGAGCCTGGAATTGCCGGAAGATGGTAATATAGCGGGCGTAGCCGATTTTTTCAGACAGATATGTGGCATAGAAGATGAACTTCGGTTTAAAGAAGGTGTATTTCTTCGCCTTGGTCAGAAAGCCCAGATCCACGCCGATATCAAAATCCTTCAGCGTGTCATTGATGAAGCCGGCATGGCGGGCTTCGTCGCGCGACATGTATTTGAAAAGCTCAGTGATGTCCTTGTTGGTTCCACGCTTGCGCATTTCCGCATAGAGCACGCAGCCGGAGAATTCGGCGGTGAGGGAGCTCACAAGGAAGTCGACGAATTCCTTGCGAAGACCGGGTTCCAGATCATCCAGCGTAACCTTGTCCCATTCCTCCGAACGCCGGAAGTGCGTCTTGTTCGGATCTTCCTTCATTTCCTCCAGCAATTTGTCCCAGTCCTTGCGCACGGGTGAAACATCCATGGCGTCGAGTGCTGCAAAGTCGGTTGTATAAAAGCGCGGGCTGAGTACCGTGGTCTCGGTTGCAAGTTCCGTGGTGTTCTTGGCCTTGAGGCCCAGTGTTTCAATGGTCATAACTCTTTCTCCCCTGAGAATGAGAATTCGAGGAGTTCCATGAACTCCATGTCGCCGGTCATTTCCGTCCACTTGCGTTCAAGCCAGGTGGCGCGGGAAATGGTGGCCATGCGGCGCTCGCTATGCGTCTCGCCATAGGGTACGCGGATTTCATTGCCATGCACCAGCACTTCATCGCCGGGATAAATCTTGGTTTCGCCGTCAAGCTCCACATGGGCTTGCAGGCTTTCGAATGTGTTGATCACATTCACGGTGCACATGACGTTCTCGCTCACTTTCGCGGCAAAGGGATTCATCATTTGCTGTCTCCTTCTGGGGTTGACAGGAATGCCGCGAACACGGCGGCATTGGTGGGGCCGAAGGCGTTGAGCGCAATTGGCTTTTGCACGATGACGTCGGTCAACACCAACTGTCCATCGGCGTAGAGTTCAAGGCGGAAGGGTTCGTTGAAGTTGACCTCGCTCAGTTTTCGGGTCCGCATCAATCCGCGCATGGTTCCACGCAGGAAACCGTTGGTGCCAGGACCTGCAACGGCAATGTCTTGCGAGGTTGTTGCATCCATCACACCCACACTGCCATCGCTCCGGTCCTCAAAGCGCAACATGCGCGATGCGACCGGTTCTTCGGTGTGGACCATTATGCGGGGCGAAACCCCTGTCATGCGCGCCACACCAACCGTGCCGATGGCCACAGCAATCAGTGCAGCAGCACCGATCAGTGGCAAACGGGGGAAGGAATGGGTGGCGGTTGGCATTGTTCTCCTTACTCCGCCGCCATCATACGGGGCATTGTGTAAACCACGTTCGCAGAGACCGGGGTGACATTCAAGGCGGCTGCGGCCAATTGCGCCACATGGTCCACATTCGGGATGGCGCGAAAGGCTGCCTCCGGTTTGCTGAAGTGCCAGCGTCGGGCGTGAGGCCACAACATTAGGTAAGCAATGCGGTCCTTGCCGCCGAAGCGGAAGTAGATATCGCCATGGCCACCACCCGTGTGGCTGATGGCAGCTCCGTCAATTTGCTTGAACGGAACATTGAAGGTGACTGGCAAGGCCATGCCGATTTTGAGCACGGCGCGCTTTGACGTGAGGGTATAGGTTGTGGTCCGCGCACTGAGCCAAGCCACGCATGCCAACAAGGCTGTTGCCAAAAGCCCCATGGGCACAAACCACAGCAGCGGCTGAAGCGCCATTAACGCAGATGCGCCATCGGCCAATCTGCCGACACCCTGCAACGCCGCAAGTGCCACAAAGTAGATCATGACCTTGCGTACATGAAAGGCGCTGACAGCAAGGTTTTTCCAATCGGGGTGGCCCTGCCACAGCAAGCGCTCATCCTGTGGCAGATCTTCCGGCAGGCCATGGGCCCGGTCAAAATCGTAATCGCCGCTCACAGCATGGACTCCGCACGTTGTGGCGTGGCGTAAAGTGTGCCAGCACCGTAATAGGCCATAATCTTTTCTTCCTCGAGCCTTGTCACCATGTCAGGCTTGCGATGGGTCGGCACATTGGCGAAATGTTTGCCGAGGATGGACTGCACCATCACTTTGCCCTGGTTGCTGACGCGGGCAAGGTTGATGGGCAATAGAACATTGCGCTTCTGTGCCTTCTCGCCCACCTCCACTTCAAAGTAACGCAGCAGATATTCAGCTTGATCAACCCAGACATCCCGCACCACGCCGCCTTGCGCACCATCGGCGCCGACAACGGCCATGCCAATGGGATTGGGGTCACGTGAGTCAAGATAGAAGCCCGTGGCTGAGCGGAGCGGAATGATTTTCGGTGCGCCGTGCACCGTCACATCAGGCACATCTTCCCGCTCGGCATAGGCACCGGGGCCAACACCCGCTGTCATCGGATCGCCGATGGGAACCAGCGGAGAACCGGGCACGTTCAGAGTTGGCACGGCGTTCACCGTACGCAAATCACGAGGTTCGGCGCGGGGCGCCTGGCGCGTGCTGCCATCAGCCAGCAGATAGGTCTTGGGAGCTGGCACGGGCGGGAAGCCTTGCACGGTGATGGCACCGGAACGCTCACTCTCAAGCGGATAGCCTTCGCGTTTGTTTTCGGTGTGGAGATAATAGATCAGCCCTGCGAAGAACGCGAAGAAGGCGTAGAGTACGATCTGCGCCACATCGATGTAGCCTGTGATGTTTGATGACATTTTTGTTTTTCTCCTTTTTTCTTAGCCCGGAAGTTCCGCAAGCCCGAATTTGGTTGAGGACACCGTTTGCTGAGCGCGACCCACCCGCACCAGTGGACCCAGTGCAATGAGTGTTGCGAAGAGCAAACCGATTTCGATGAAATAGACGACGGTGTAACCGGCGGCAGGCCCGGTCATGGCCGCACCGAGCGAGCCATCAAGGCCGAGTTTCGTGAAGTAATCGCAGAGCGCACCTGAGAGTGCAATGCCAAGACCAGCGCATGTGGCTTGCACGGCACCCCAGGCACCAACAGCGAGTCCGCTGTTGTCGTTCGCCGCAAGGGCCATTGCCGCTGTCAGCGTTCCAACCGAGAACAACCCGCCGCCGAGACCGATGAAAGCTGCTCCCATCCGGAAGAGGGCGACGGATTCAAGTGGCACCGAAAAAATCACAGCAGCAAATGCGATCAAGCCCGCAAGCGCACCAAGAGCGGCGACACGGTGAGGATCATTGCCCTTGTTTAACAATCGCGCAGCAAGAGCAAATCCCACGAGTGATCCGCATGCCAGAATGGCTGTGAGCTGTGTTGTGGCGCTGACGCTGAGATTGAACACCTTGCCGCCATAGGGTTCGAGCAGAATGTCCTGCATGCTGAAAGCTGCGGCACCGAGCCCCACTGTTGTCAACAGGCGGCGGACGTTGCCTGCGGCGGAATATTCGCGCCAGGCATTGTCAAAGTACAGCGCCGGTCTCTTTGGATCAGTCAGGGCGGGGTTGCGAGATTCCTGTTTCCACAATGCGATGCAATTCAACACGACGGTCACAACAGCAGCACCCTGAATGACCTGGATCAGTTGCACCTTGCTGAAGTCCTTCAACAGCACGCCAAAAATCAGTGCACTGATGACCATGCCAAGCAGCAGCATGACGTACAGCAACGCCACGACACGCGGACGAGCGTGTGCTGGGGCCAGATCATTGGCCAATGCCAACCCGGCGGTTTGTGTGGTGTGAAGTCCAGCACCGACAAGCAGGAAGGCCAGCGCCGCAGCGGCCTGTCCCCATGCGACAGAGCCCGTCGTGTCGCCAGAGAGAATGAGGAGGGCGAAGGGCAGGATGGCAAAGCCGCCGAACTGCAACATGGTGCCGAACCAGATATAAGGCACACGCCGCCAGCCCAGCACGGACTTGTGTGTGTCGGATTTGAAACCGATCAAGGCGCGGAAGGGTGCGAAAATGATGGGCAGCGCCACCATGAAGCCGACGAGCGAGGCCGACACATCGAGTTCCACGATCATGACACGGTTCAACGTGCCTGTGAGCAGCACCATGGCCATGCCGACGGAGACTTGAAACAGCGACAGGCGCAAGAGGCGACCCAAGGGCAGTTCTGCTGTTGCCGCGTCGGCAAAGGGCAGATAGCGAGCCCCGATGGACTGCCAGCCTTTCAATGCGATGCGGTTCAGGGATTTCATGCGCGGCGCAGCTCCTGGGCGTGGGATTTGTAGAAGCTGGTTGTTACGCGATGGTCGCGGCCGATGGTCCAGTCCTTGAGGGTAGGTTCGGCTTTGACGGCGGCGTGGAGTGCGTCGGTGCTCGCAGGTTCAATGGCGGGGGAACGGTCACCGCGTGGAAAGATTTTTCCTGCTGCCCAGAGCAGCATGAAGGCCGGGGTTTTGGGGGCGTAGGTGAAGTGCACGCCGGATTTGCTACGTGCCGCGAGTTTCGAAATCATCGCCACCATATCAGGCAGGCGATAATGGATGAGCGAGTCCATGGCGACAACGTGGTCGAAGGTGCCGAGGTCGGGGTTCAGCATGTCGCCGGACTCGAAGCGGATTTTGTCTTTCAGGTTCGCTGGCAGGCGTTCGGCTGCGACAGCGACCAAGGTTGGAGAGAGATCAATGGCGACCACATCTGCACCACGCTTGGCTGCTTCGACGGCGAGTGCACCCGTGCCGCAGCCTGCATCGAGAATGCGGCAGCCATTCAAATCCGTGGGCAAGTAACTCAGCAGCGTGCTGCGCATTTCATCGCGGCCTGCTCTTACGGTTGCGCGGATTTTGCTGACAGGGGCATCTGACGTGATGCGCTCCCAGGCGGACACGGCCGTGCGGTCGAAATAAATTTCGAGTTCGCTGCGGCGCTTGGAATAAGTCGTGGCCATCACTCAAATCCCAGGAATTCAAAGATGTCGCGGTCCTTCATGGCCTTTGCATCCTGCGGTTCAGAACCCGCCCAGAGATTGGCGGCAAGGCGCATGTACTCTTTTTGCACGGCGAGCAACTCCGGCGATTCTTCCATTTCGAACAGCGTGGATTTCTTGAGACGGCTGCGACGGATGACGTCGAGGTCAGGGAAGTGGGCCACGCGCTTCAGTCCCGTGGCATCGGCGAAACGGTCAATCTGGTCCGTGTCTTTCGAACGGTTGGCAATGACGCCGCCCACGCGCACGGCGTAGTTCTTGGATTTTGCCGTGATGGCCGCGATGATGCGGTTCATGGCGAAAATCGAGTCGAAATCGTTGGCGGCTACGATCAGGCTGCGGTCCGAATGTTGCAGCGGAGAGGCGAAACCACCGCAAACAACGTCGCCCAACACGTCGAAAATCACCACGTCGGTGTCTTCAAGCAGGCGATGTTCCTTCAGCAGTTTCACCGTTTGGCCAACAACGTAACCGCCGCAGCCGGTTCCGGCAGGTGGGCCGCCCGCTTCGATGCAGCGCACACCATTGTAACCTTCAAAGACATAGTCTTCTGGGCGCAGTTCTTCCGAGTGGAACTCCACGGTTTCCAGAATATCAATGACGGTGGGGATCAATGACTTGGTGAGAGTGAAGGTTGAATCATGTTTCGGGTCGCAGCCGATTTGCAGCACGCGCTTGCCGAGTTTTGAAAAAGCCACCGACAGGTTTGACGAGGTGGTGCTTTTGCCAATCCCACCTTTGCCGTAAATCGAGAACACTTTTGCCGTGCCCATATTCACCGATGGATCAAGGTGCACTTGCACGCTGCCTTCGCCGTCTGGACGCTTGTATTTTGCGGGGGTGCGGTCGAGTACCAAAGTCATGCTGCGACCTCCATGGTGACGCCTTCAAGTTTGTCTTCCAAATCTTCTCCGGCCCGTTGCAACGCTTCAAGCGTTGCGGCATCGGGCTGCCAATAATCGCGCTTATGCGCTTCCAAAAGTCGGTTCACCATTTTCGATGCCGACGTCACGTTGAGTTCAGCCAGGCGGTTGCGCATGGTTTCATCCAGCACATAGGTTTCCGAAATTTTCTGATAGACCCAGGGTGAGACTTGGCCGGTTGTCGCCGACCAGCCCATGGTGTTTGAGAGGTGAGTTTCGATTTGCCTGACCCCTTCATAGCCATGTTTCAACATGCCTTCGAACCATTTGGGGTTCAGAGTGCGGGTGCGGGTTTCAAGAGCGACCTGTTCATTCAGTGTACGGACGGTTCCCGCACCACTGGTCTGGTCGCCAATGTAAACAGGTGCCGCCTTGCCACCACGGGCGCGTTGCACGGAACGTGAGATGCCGCCCAACGTGTCGAAATAATTGTCAACGGTGGTGACACCCAATTCAATCGAGTCAAGGTTCTGATAGGCCAGTTCCACATCGGCAAAGACGCTGGTGAGCATGGCTTTCTGCTGGGTTGGTTTGCCACTGCGACCATAGGCGAAAGATTTGCGCGAAGTATAGGTTTCGGCGATTTCGTCTTCGTTGTCCCAGTTGCTGCTTTCAACGAGATTGTTGACATTGGCACCATAGGCACCGTCGGCATTGCAGAACACGCGCAAGCTGGCGGTTTCAAGGTCGCACTTGTGTTCGATCTGATAGGCGAGGGCGTGTTTACGGACAAAGTTTTTCTCGACGGGTTCATCGGCTGACGCCGCGAGGAAGCTGGCTTCGGCGATGAGTTTGATTTGCAGTGGCAAGAGATCGCGGAAGATGCCCGAGAGGGTTGTGACCACGTCGATGCGGGGGCGTTTCAACTCTTCAAGCGGGATGAGGCTGGCACCTGTGAGGCGACCAAAGCTGTCGAAACGGGGACGTGCACCGAGGAGAGCGAGGACTTGCGCGATGGGTCCGCCCTCGTTTTTCAGATTGTCGGTTCCCCACAGGACGATGGCGACTGTTTCCGGCAGCGCATGACCGTCCTTGACATGGCGGGCGAGCAGGCGTTCGGCTTGTTGTGCGCCGTCTTTCACAGCGTAAGCAGAGGGAATGCGGAAGGGGTCGAAGCCGTGCAGGTTGCGGCCTGTGGGGAGAATGTCTGGGGTACGCAGAAGATCACCACCGGGGGCTGGGTGCACGAAGCGGGCGTCGAGAGCGGTGAGCAGGCCTTCGAGTTCATGCTCTTCGGCCAGTTGGGTTGCTGTCACGGAGAGTTGTTTGAAGATGGCCTGGGTATGTTCGGTTGATTCCAAACCAGACAGGGCGATGGCGCGGCCGGAGGTTTCGCCTTTCACTACGGCTGCGATTGCGGCGCGTTCGGGGCGAATGGCGTGAGCAGCTTCGGCCACGGAAAGCAGCATGTCCGTGCGTTCTTCGTCTGACGGTGTGCTGCCGACAACGTGCAGGCCGTGGGGTATCAATGTGTATTCGAGTTCGAGTATGGCTGTCGTGAGGGCTGAAACGCGAGCTTCACCATCGTTGTAAGGCCAGGCGGGTTCGGCGTCGGTGAAGTCCAGCTTGGCGGCTTGGGCTTGAATCAGTTCAATCAGAGATTCCGATTCGCGCAGATCTTCAGGGGGCAGTTTGCGCCAGCGTTCGATTGATGATTTCAGATCGACCAGACCGCGATAGAGTCCTGCGTGGGCGACTGAGGGAGTCATGTAGCTGACGAGAGTGGCGGCACCCCGGCGTTTTGCGATCATACCTTCCGAAGGATTGTTGGAGGCATAGAGATAAAAGTTTGGCATGTTGCTGATCAAACGATCCGGCCAGCATGCGCCTGAGAGGCCAGCCTGTTTGCCGGGCATGAATTCCAATGCGCCATGGGTGCCGAAATGCAGCACCGCATCGGCGGCGAAGTCTTCTCTGAGCCAACGGTAGAAGGCGGAGAAAGCGTGAGTTGGTGCGAAGCCTTTTTCAAACAGCAATCGCATGGGGTCGCCCTCGTAACCGAAGGACGGTTGCACGCCGACGAAGATGTTTCCAAACTGTTGCCCCAACACATGAATACTGCAGCCATCGGCCTGCTGTTTGCCGGGAGCAGAGCCCCATTGCTTTTCGATCTGGGCCAGATGCGTTTCGCGGCGCACGTGATCATCCGTCGGGATGCGATGGGCGACGTTGGCCATGGCACCGAATTGTTCCTTGTTGCCGATGATGATGGAGTCGCGAAGTGCTTCGACATTTGCTGGAACGTCAACTGTGTATCCGTTCGCTTTCATCGAGGTCAGAGTGTTGAAGAGAGATTCGAATACCGCAAGGTAAGCGGCGGTTCCGGTGTTGCCGGCGTTTGGCGGGAAGTTGAAAATGACGATGCCGACTTTACGGTCCGCACGTTGGCTGCGGCGCAGACTTACCAGTTTTGCGGTGCGGGCGGCGAGCATGTCGGCGCGTTCTGAACAGACGCGCATTTCGCGAGATTTGGATATGGGGAATACACAACCGCGTTCACAGCCAGTGCAGGCGATTTGTGAACCGTTGGAGCGGCCACCGAACACCATTGGTCCGGTTGATCCCTCAAGTTCAGGGATTGCCACCATGATGGTGCTTTCGACGGGTTGCAGACCACGGTCTGAAGTGCCCCATTCTTCTAGCGTCTGGAATTCAAGGGGGTGGGCGGCGATGTATGGAACATCAAGTTTCGCCAACATGGCTTCGGCGGCTTTTGAGTCGTTATAGGCCGGGCCACCGACGAGGGAGAAGCCGCTGAGGGAGATCAAAGCATCGACTGTTGCGACACCGTTGTTGAAGAAGAATTTCTCAACGGCGGGGCGCGAGTCGAGGCCAGTAGCGAAGGCGGGGATCACGCGGAGCCCCATGGCTTCAAGAGAGGCGATGACGCCGTCGTAGTGGCCTGTGTCTTTTGAGAGAAGATATGAGCGGAGGAGGAGCAGGCCGACGGTGCCTGAATGTTTTGTGTCGGGGAGTTTTCGCGCATCTTCCGTCATGCGTTCGGCCATGCGGGGGTGATAGACGCCGACTTCTGGATAGGATTTTGGGGCTTCGACTTTGGATGCGCTTCCGAGATTTGGCACGTAGCGGGTGCCCAGGTAACGGATCATGTTGCCGATGTTGTCTTCGGATCCTGCCAGCCAATATTGCATGGAGACGAAATAGGCCCGCACGTCCTGGGCCACCCCTGGAATGAAGCGCAGGATTTTTGGCAGGCGGCGCAGCATGGTCATCTGGCGTTCGCCGGATGAAGCATCTTTCGCCTTGCTGCCTTTGAGTTTTTTCAGGAGGGACACAAAGCCGTTTTGCGGTCCGTCCATCTGGAATTTGCCAAGCTTGGTCAGCTTGATAGCTTCGCCTGCCGACATGAAAACAGCCATGGCGTCGCACGTTTCGCGACGGGCTTTCAAGGCCGGCAACACGGCCTGCACATGTTCTTCGATGAAGAGCATGTTGGCGATAATGACGTTGGCCGTCGCGATGTCTGACTTGCAGGCTTCGAGAGTGGAGGGATTGCTGCTCCAGTCAGAGGCGGCATGCAGGGTGACGGAGGAGCCTGGGTATTCGCGGGCAAGTGTTTGGCGCACGCGTGAGACGGTGCCCGCCAGATGATGGTCGAGAGTGACGATCACGCATTTCAGCGCGCTATTTGGCAAAGTGGGCTTTGGCATCATAGAGCGTTTCAATTGAAATGTGGGCCACGCCCTTTGCGGCGGCGTAGGTTTCCGTGTTGCGGCGGGCCTTCTTGCGAACGAAGAAGGGGATTTTTTTTAGTTCGGTTTCAGCATCGGCCA
>JANNNG010000147.1:0-8850 GCA_031398425.1 Hyphomicrobiales bacterium
TTCCCACACATCCATCGCCGAGACTGCGGTTTTGCCAACACCCTTGAAGCCGCCGGTCCATGTGCAGTAATGCGGCACGAGGCCCACGTGGCCGATGACAGGGATATAGTCTTTCGCCATGCGTTCGACAGTGTCAAAGGAGGCGGCGCAATAGATGGCATCAGCACCTGCGTCCATCATCTTGAAGGCCCAGCGCATGTAATCATCAACGGAAACGGGAGCGGAATAGAGAGCCATGCCAGGCACTGCGAACAGTGTGGGTGCCACATCGCGGAACTGTTTCTGCACCAGCAGTTCCGGTGGCACTGATACCATGTCGATGCCTGCTGCCTCTGCGGCTGCCAACTCATCCCACGTCTCCGTGCGCATCATGGTGTATTGATATTTGCCCTTGTTGGCGCGGACATCGGCGACGGTGGGTTTCTTGCGGGCCATGGTTTATCCTTTGAGCAGGACTTTGAGTTGCTGTGTGGGATCAGCCAGCGCTTCCGGCGACGGCTTCATGGCTTTTGCCATCATCATTTCAGCAAGCTTGATGTCGCGGCCTATGGCGTTACCCACGCCGATGCCGCTTGCTCCCATCAGCGTTCCATCTTCAGACAGATGAAACAATACAAGGGAGTCCTCAGATGCCTTGCGTGACACAGTAACGGGACCGAGGTCCGCGCTGCCTGCAATCTGCAAACCCAGGTCATATTGATCAGACCAGAACCAGGGAATGGCGCTGTGAACTTTTCTGCCACCCAACATGTTTTCAGCGGCGGTCGCCGCCTGATCTTGCGCTGAGCGCCAGGCTTCCAGGCGCATGCGGCGGTTTTGCTTCTGGTTGATGTACGAGGCGCAATCACCAGCGGCGTAAATGTCTGGATCGGAAGTCTGCATGTATTCATTGCAGGCAATGCCGTTTTCGATTGCAAGGCCTGCATCGACCGCGAGTGTCACGTCGGGTGCGGCACCAATGCCTGCGATGATGGTATCGGCAGGCAGCACGCGACCATCGGCAAGATGAACAGATTTTGCGGTGAGCAGTGACAGGCTGGTTCCGGTCAACATCGCAACGCCATGTTTCACATGCTCGTCGTGAATGATTTTTGCGATGGGTTCGGGCACGCCGCGCATCAGGATGCGGGGTTGCGCTTCCACGACGGTGACGGTGCAGCCGCGCTTTGCCGCTGATGATGCGAGTTCGAGACCGATGAAGCCACCGCCGATAATGACGATGTTCTTGCCTGGCTGGAAACGATTGCGGAGTTCCAGCGTGTCTTCATGGTTACGCAGCAGCAGCGCGTGTTCATCGCCGACGAGTTTAAGTTTGCGCGGCTTTGCTCCTGTGGCGAGCAGCAGTTTTGAATAGGCTTGCGTTGTGTCGTTGCTCAGCGAAACTGTATGACCCGTGCGATTGATTTTTGTGGCCTGTACAGATTTGCGCACCGTGATGTTCAATTCTCGCGCGATGGTTTCATCCATCAGCCAGACAGGTTCGGGGGTGTCATCTTGCAGGATTGAGGACTTCGAAAGCGGCGGGCGGTCGTAGGGCAGATGCTGTTCTTCGCCGATGAGAATGATCGCACCCTGGAAGTCGTTGGCACGGAGGTTGATGCAGGCTCGGGCACCGGCCATGCCGGCACCGATGATGACGATGGGGGCGGTCATGTCAGAAGTCCCTCTCCGTCACGCGTTCCGCGTGCCACCTCCCCCGCAAGCGGGCGAGGAAAAGAAATACTACTTTCCTCGCCCGCTTGCGGGAGAGGTGGCATCGCGTCAGCGATGACGGAGAGGGAAATCTCACGCCACATCAATAAACACTTTCCCGCCTTCAACCTTCACCGGATAGGTCTTCAAATTCACGCAGGCCGGTGCGCCTTTTGCAGCGCCCGTGCGATAATCAAACCTTCCATTGTGTTTTGGGCATTCGATGATGTTGTCCATCACCAGGCCGTCACACAAATGAATCTTCTCGTGGGTGCAGAGGCCGTCTGTGGCGTAGTATTTGTCGTCGGGCGAGCGGTAGAGCGCATAGGTTTTGCCTGCGTGGTCAAAACGCGAAACGTCTTCATTGTCGATGGCGTCGGCGGCCACAGCTTCAATCCAGTTTGCCATTTCGTGTGTCCTTTTACTCGGCTGCCATCTGGTGGTGCAATTCGGGGCGATAGGGTTTTGCCGTGGGTGGCAGCTTTCGCACAAGGAAATAATCTTCGCCCTTGAACTGCCTGATCCAGGCGGGAAGCATCTCCTTGTAGCAGGCCCAGATCGAGGGACTAGGGGTGGGGAGATCATTTTTGATCATCTCGTGCAGCCGGGGCAATGCGTGATAGGGCACCATCGGGAACATGTGGTGTTCGATGTGGTAGTTCATGTTCCAGTAGATGAAGCGGGAGATTGGGTTGATGTAGACCGTGCGGGAGTTCATGCGGTGGTCGAGCACATTGTCAGCCAATCCGCCGTGCTGCATCAGGCCTGTGAGCACATGGTGCCAGGCGCCGTAGAGCCGGGGAGTTCCCACCAGCAAGATGGGCAGCCATGATTGCGCATAGAAAGCCAATGCGATGGTGGCGGCGTAGATCGCAGTCCAGATGCGGGCCACGAGGATGACCTTGTGCCATTCCATTTCGGGGATGAAGGTTTTCTCCTCCTGGGAGATCTTGCCGGTGGCGTTGATCAGCATCATCTGCATGGCGTTCGATGCATCGATGATGCCGACATAGGCCAGCATTGTCTGCAACACGGCGGGCGGGCGCATGACGGCAATTTCAGGGTCGAGGCCCACGATAACAGTATCGGTGTGGTGGCGGGTATGGCTCCAGCGCCAGCGCGTGGGGTTGCGCATGATCATGAAGCTTGCGACATGATAGACAGCGTTGTTCATCCACGGGGTTTTGAACGCGGTGCCGTGGCCACATTCATGCCAGCGCGAGTCGGTTGCCGAACCATAAAGCACGCCATAGGCCAGTAACGGCAGGACGGCCCACCAGGTTGGCCAGAGGTAAATTACAGCCGCCGCGAAGGCCACCATAAGACCCAACCAGCTGATGGTGTCGCGAATGGCGGGGCCATTGCTGCGCTTCATGAGCTCCTTCATGTCCTTGCGGGGCACGTCGGAATGATACCACTCTGCTGATTTCAAGCCGGATTTAACTGCAAAATCAGCGTCTTGGCCGAGAAGGCCGTAGTCGCGGCGACCGATGGTGGCAGTGGGTGTTGAAACGCTCATGGAATGACTTTCTGAAGCCTGACCAAAATAGAATGCTTGTTTCAATACGGCAACGGGGCTATGACAGTTTTTATCATCTTGCATCAAGTTCTATCATTTCAGGGAAACCGGCCATGGTGAAACGCCCTACCTTGCATGACCTGGCAATCGCTGCCGGCGTCAGCATTGCAACGGTGGATCGGGTGATCAACCGCCGTCTGCCTGTGAGTGATGATACGTCGCAGCGGGTTGTGAGAGCCGCCGAAACCATTGGCTACCATGCCACAAGCCTGCTGAAACGGCGGGTTGAGGAAATGCCGACACGGCGCCTTGGCTTTCTGCTGCAAAAACCTGACGCCTTCTATAAGCAATTCGGGCAGGAATTGGTGGTCGCCGCTCGTGCCTGCCGCATCGTCGAAGCCAAACCCATTGTTGAATATGTGGAGGATGTGGTACCCGCCATCATCGCTGAACGGTTATTGCAGACCGCGAAAAAGGCGGCAGCACTTGCCGTGGTTGCCATGGACCACCCGGTTGTGAACGAAGCGGTCGAAGCCGTTATTGCGCAGGGCAAACCTGTGTTCACGCTGTTGAGCAACATCAACAGCCCTGCCGTATCCGGACATTTTGGTGCTGACTCACGCAAATGCGGGCGGATCGCCGGCTGGACTATCAGCCGTCTTGCGAAAAAACCAGGAAAAATAGGCATTCTGGTGGGCAGTCAGCGCTATCTCAACCAGGAACTTTCCGAGATCAGCTTTCGCACCTACATGCGCGAACATGCGCCGGACTTTCAGTTGCTCGAACCCATCATCAATCTCGACGATGAGCGCATTGCCTATGAGGCGGTCAGGGACATGGTGTCAGCCAATGCGGACCTGGTAGCCATTTACGTGTCTGGCGGTGGGCAGGAAGGCTTGATCCGCGCCTTGCGCGAATTCTGCAAGCCCGGACAGCTGGTGGCGGTGTGCAATGAGTTGACGCCAGCCACGCGCACCGCCTTGATCGACGGCGTCATCGATCTGACGCTGGGAACGCCTTTTGCAGCGCTTTCCAGACTTCTGGTCGACGCCATGGCCAAAGGCAGCATGGCCCAGGACATGCCGCACCTGCGGCCGCTGATGCTGCCGCCAGATGTGTTTCTGGCGGAGAATATCTGATGTCACGAAGTCTGATATAAAATGATAGTTTTCTTGCTAAACCCCCTCATTTGATTGACTCTACATCATCTTGGAATAAGTTCACCGTATAAACTTGGAAATGAAACGAACGTTCCAAATCCAAGTCACCGCAGCGTGCCACAAGAAGCAAACGCGGGTTCATGGGAGGACAAAACGGGCAGCCCTGTGCCCGATGCGGTTTTCGTGACCTTGCGCCAAAACAACGCTGCGGCAACTCACTTTGTCCCTGTTGGGACAATTCCGGCCAACAGTTGGTGCAACCGGACACCTTCACCTAGGAGCCCACAATGAAAAAATTTCTGTTTGCCGCCTCGCTGGCTGCACTGATGTCCACCCAGGCTTTTGCCGAAACCAAGATCGGCGTTTCGATGGCCGCTTTTGACGACAACTTCCTCACGGTTCTCCGGAACGGTATTGACGCACAGTCCAAGGATATGGGTGTTTCCGTTCAGATCGAAGATGCAGGCAATGACGTGGCCAAGCAGCTTGACCAGATCAAGAACTTCGCAGCCTCAGGCGTTTCCGCCATCATCGTGAACCCTGTTGATACGTCTGCCACACAAGCCATGTCGGATGCTGCGGCTGCTGCCAAGATTCCTTTGGTCTATGTGAACCGCCAACCCATCAACGTCGACACGCTGCCTGACAATCAAGCCTTCGTTGCCTCGAATGAAGTTGACTCCGGCACGCTGGAAACCATCGAAGTCTGCCGCCTGCTCAAGGAAGCTGGCAAGGACACTGCAAACATTTATGTGATGCAGGGTGAATTGTCGAACCAGGCCGCCGTGCAACGCACCGCCGACATCTATGACGTGATCAAGGCCGGCAAATGTGCCGTCACCATCAATGTCATCGACCAGCAGACTGCCAACTGGTCGCGCGATCAGGCCCAGAGCCTGATGACCAACTGGCTTTCAGCCGCCAAGCCGTTTGACGCTGTAATTGCCAACAACGATGAAATGGCCATTGGGGCCATCCAGGCCATGAAGGCAGCCAACATCGACATGAAAACCGTTGTTGTGGGTGGTGTTGACGCAACCCAGGACGCACTTGCATCCATGCAGGCTGGCGACCTTGACGTGACGGTGTTTCAGGACGCAGCAGGCCAGGGCAAGGGTTCACTCGAAGCCGCCATCAAGCTGGCCAAGGGCGAAGCCGTCGAGCAGAAGGTCTACATTCCCTTCCAGCTCGTGACACCAGCCAATGTTGCTGACTACCTGAAGAAGAACTGACTTAAACCCGGAGATTGAAAGAGGGGCGGTTTCGCAAGGGGCCGCTCCTTTTTGTTAAAAGTCCCTCTCCGTCATCGCTTCGCGATGCCATCTCTCCCGCAAGCGGGCGAGGATATGTCTTCCTCGCCCGCTTGCGCGAGACGGAGAGGGACTGCGTGCATTTCTGCAATTTGATGTTACAGTCACTCCCGAATGGGATGGAGGCAAGTCGTGGCGAAGACAGAAACTGGTGTGGGTGGTTTGACCTATGACGCCTCCAAAAAATCCTGGCCGTCCGAATTGAATGTATTGTTCGCATTGGTACTGATCGTTGCGGTTTTCGAAATTCTGGGCCGCGTGTTTCTGGGCGACAGTTTTCTGTTCAATGTGCAACCCGATGCGAAAACCTTCTTCAACGAGCAGCGCTTGCAGATCATCATCCTGCAGGTCTCCATCGTCGGCATCATCGCCATCGGTGCAACGCAGGTCATCATTTCGCGCGGTATTGATTTGTCGGCGGGCTCCATTGTGGGGGCGACCGCCATGGTGGCCATGTCGTTTGCGCAAGTCGCACTTGTCAATGGCAAGGCCAATCCCAAGGCCATCTTCCCGGAATTGGGCTGGCTGGATTTGCCGATCATCATCCCCATTGTCATTGGCATTACCTGCGGTGTGGTGGCGGGTTTGGTGAATGGGGCAATCATCGCCTATACCCGCATTCCACCTTTCATCGCCACGCTGGGCATGATGGTGTCGGCGCGCGGATTCTCGAAGTGGTGGTCAAAGGGCAACCCGATTTCCTTCCCGACGGAAAGCTACGCCGAGATCGGAAAGGGGTTGAACCCGGTCTGGATTTTCATTGCTCTCGCCATCCTGTTCCAACTCATCCTGACCTACACAAAATACGGCAAGCATTGCTATGCCATCGGCTCCAACGAAGAGGCAGCACGCACCGTTGGCATCAAGGTCGAAAACCACAAGATGCTGGTTTACACGATTGCGGGTGCACTCGCTGCGATTGCGGCAATCGTGTTGACGTCGAAGAACTTGACGGCACAGGCGGGCATGGGTGTGATGTACGAACTTGACGCCATTGCAATGGCGGTCATTGGCGGCGTGTCCTTGTCCGGTGGTCGAGGTTCGATTTTTGGGACCGTGTTGGGGGCGCTGATCTTCGGCGTCATCATTTCCGGATTCACATTCATGCGGCTGGATGCCTATTACCAGGAGATGGTGAAAGGTGTGATCATCGTGGCTGCCGTGGTGCTTGATCAGACGCGGCAACGCCGTTCATCGTCGAGGAGTTAGCCCCATGTCCGATATCATTCTGCGTACGGAAGATCTGACGAAGCATTATGGCGGGGTGCATGCGCTTGAGGGTGCGAATTTCGAATTGCGCCAGGGCGAGCATGTGGCCATCATGGGCGACAATGGTGCGGGCAAGTCCACCTTCGTCAGACAGATCACAGGCGTGGAACAGCCCACACGCGGCAAGATCATTTTTCATGACAAGGAATTGAGTTTCAAGGGTCCGCTGGATGCGCGTGAGGCCGGGATTGAAACCGTGTTTCAGACGCTGGCACTGGCCGATGATCTTGATGTGCCGTCGAACCTGTTTCTGGGGCGCGAACTTTTCAAATTCAAGCTGGGGCCGTTTTCCATTCTTGACAGGAAGGCCATGCGCGAAGCCACGCGCAAGGCGCTGGATCGAACGGCGGTGAAAATTCCGTCGCTGTCCAACACCATCCGCAACATGTCCGGCGGACAGCGGCAATGTGTGGCGATTGCCAGAACAGCCACCTTTGCATCTAAACTCATTATCATGGATGAACCGACGGCGGCCCTGGGTGTGCAGGAAACAGCGCAAGTTGAGAATATCGTCAAGACGCTGAAGGCAGCAGGTGAACCATTGATCTTGATCTCGCACAACATGCGCCAGGTGTTTGACCTCGTGGACCGCATCATCGTGTTCCGCCGCGGGCGCATTGTGGCCAATCTGCGCAAGGAAGAGACTAGCGGCAATGATGTGGTGGCCTATATCACGGGGGCCAAGACAGGTGCAGAGTTCGCAGACGCGGCGTGAGTAAAGCAAAGGCCCCCATCGCCCTTCGGGCACTTCCCCAATAAATTGGGGAAGGACTCGCAGTGAGCTCTCCCCCAACTTGTGGGGGGAGTACCCGAAGGGGGAGGGGGGGCTTTCGTGGATCATGCGATGCTACAAGTTAGTTCTTGAAATGTTCTGATTTTCGTACTATATCTGTTCCATGGCTACGCTCATGGACATGCGACAATCTCCTGGTCTGGATGCCCACGTTCTGGGAACGGGGAAACTCACCTCCCTGCCGCAGTTGGAACGCGGTCGCGGCGCACGCTCCAACCCGATGCATCGCTTTGACAGTGTGGAGCGCAGTTTCCTCGATGACGGCTGGGAATCGCTGGCGGATTTACCACCACTCAAGACCGAGATTTTCGTTGAATCGCCAAAGTCGATCATCACACGCAATCAATCGCCTGACATTTCGTTTGATCGCTCCATCAATCCTTATCGCGGTTGCGAGCATGGCTGCACCTATTGCTATGCGCGTCCTGCACATGCCTACATGGGCCTGTCGCCGGGGTTGGATTTTGAATCAAAGCTGTTCATCAAACCCAATGCTGCGGAGTTGTTGCGGGCGGAATTGTCGGCGCCGGGATATGCTCCGCGCACCATTGCGCTGGGCGCCAATACGGACCCCTATCAGCCGATTGAAAAGCAGTATCGCATCACGCGGTCTGTCATCGAGGTTCTGGCGGAGTTCAAGCATCCCTTCGGCATCGTGACCAAGAATCATCTGGTGACACGGGATATTGATCTGTTGAAACCACTGGCTGCCCTGGGACTGGTGAAGGTAGCGCTGTCGATCACCACGCTGGATGGAAAACTGGCGCGGGCCATGGAGCCGCGCGCGTCCACGCCTGCAAAACGGCTGGCCGCTGTCGAAGCCTTGGCTGGCGCTGTCATTCCAGCCGTCGTGATGATGGGACCGGTCATTCCAGGCTTGAACGACCATGAGATCGAGAACATCCTGAAGGCAGCGCGGGGTGCGGGTGCCCGCGAGGCCGGCTACACGATGTTGCGGCTACCCTACGAGGTCAAAGGCATTTTCAAGGATTGGCTGGAAAAGGCCTATCCGGATCGTTATGCGCGGGTGATGGCGCAGGTGAAGGATGTGCGCGGTGGGAAAGAAACATCGGCGAATTTTGGTGAACGCATGACGGGGGCTGGTCC
>JANNNG010000220.1:0-15279 GCA_031398425.1 Hyphomicrobiales bacterium
GTGACGTCGGGTGCCAAATCCAACGCCTGCGGGATTGTCTGTGTGGGGCTTGGTGCCGATGACCGCGCCTATGTGCTGGAAGATGCCAGTGTGAAGCGCATGCGGCCGTTGCAATGGGCCGAGCGTGTCGTTGCTGTTTACAAACGTTGGGAGGCTGATCGCATTGTGGCGGAGGTGAACCAGGGTGGCGAGATGGTGCGGGAATTGTTGCTGCAGGTGGATGCTGCCGTACCGCTGAAGTCGGTGCATGCCACGCGAGGCAAGCGGGCACGAGCGGAGCCAGTTGCGGCTTTGTATGAGCAGGGCCGGGTTTCGCATGTGGGTGGTTTTGCGGCACTTGAGGACGAGATGTGTTCGGCAATTGGTGAGGGATCTGCCAGTCCGGACCGGATGGATGCTCTGGTGTGGGCGGTGACGGAGTTGATGTTGCGGAAGAAGACTGAGCCGAAGATTCGCGTTGGTTGAGACACCCCCTCCCGGCTTCGCCGTACTCCCCCAGCCAAGAGGCCGAGGGAGAAAGAAAGGAAAGTCATGTTTGAGAAATTGAGATCTTTGCTGACGACGAAGGCTTCGGCTACGTCTTCCATTGTCGCCTTGCACACGGCGGGCCGGGCGCAGTGGACGCCTTTGAACTATGCGGCATTGGCACGCAATGGCTTTGCCGGGAATGTGGTGGGGTATCGTTCGGTGCGCATGGTGAGCGAGGCTGCGGCTTCGATTCCCTTGTTGCTTTATGTCGATGGCAAGGAGATTTCCTCGCATCCTTTGTTGGCATTGCTGCAACGGCCCAATTCTTCCCAGACCGGGCGGGAGTGGCTGGAGAGCCTGTTTGGCGCTTTGCTGGTGGCGGGCAATGCCTATGCAGAACTCGTCACGCTGGATGAAACCCCTCGCGAACTGTTTGCCCTGCGGCCAGACCGCATGCAGGTGGTGCCGTCTTTGGCGGGTTGGCCTGAGGCATTCGAATATTCTGTAGGCGGACAAAAAGTGCGATTGCCGCGCGAAAGCGTGTTGCATGTGAAGATGTTCAATCCGGTTGATGACTATTATGGCCTGTCGCCGCTTGAAGCAGCGGCGCGTTCAATTGACACGCACAACGCCGCTTCGGCCTGGAACAAGGCGATGCTGGACAATGCGGCGCGGCCTTCTGGCGCACTGGTGTTTGCAAGTGGTGAAGGCACATTGACGACGGAACAGTTTGATCGTTTGAAGGCAGAATTGGAGAACACTTATCAGGGTGCCGTCAATGCGGGGCGGCCCATGATTCTGGAAGGTGGGCTGGACTGGAAGGAGATGGGATTCAGTCCGAAGGAAATGGAATTCATCGAGGCGAAGAACATTGCCTCGCGGGAGATTGCGCTCGCCTTTGGTGTTCCGCCGATGTTGCTCGGCATTCCAGGTGACAATACCTATGCGAATTATGCCGAGGCCAATCGTGTGCTGTGGCGGCAGACGGTGGTGCCGCTGGCTTCGCGGCTGGCCGATGGTCTGGCGCAGTTGTTGCAGCCGTTTGAAAACGGTGTGGTCAAGCTGGTGCCTGACCTTGATCAGGTGGAAGCGTTGGCACCGGACCGGGATGCGCTGTGGAAGCGGGTTGGCGATGCGGCGTTTTTGTCGGTGGACGAGAAGCGTGCTGCTGTGGGGTATGGCGGGTAACGCTAAAGACCCCACCCCCGGCCCCTCCCCGCAAAGCGGGTAGGGGTGAAAAAAGAAAGAAAAGGAAATCTACAATGAACCAGCGTCTCCTAGAGCGCGGGGCGAACAGGCTTGTGCCTGTTTCGCCTGGCAGCGGGGTTTTTCAGGGTTATGCCAGTTTGTTTGGCAAGCGGGACCAACAGGGTGATGTGGTTTTGCCAGGGGCCTTTGCGCAGTCGCTGCGGGTGAAGGGCGCGCAAGGCATTCGCATGCTGTTTCAGCATAATCCTGCAGAACCTGTGGGGGTCTGGATTGACATTGCCGAGCGTGAGCGCGGGCTTTTTGTGCGCGGGCGCCTGAATTTGAAAGTGCAGCGCGGGCGGGAATTGCTGGCACTTCTGGAAAGCGGCGGCCTTGATGGTTTGTCCATCGGGTTCAAGACCGTCCGTGCACGGAATGATCGCGCCTCGGCCACGCGGCAACTTTTGCAGATTGATCTTTGGGAAATCTCCCTCGTGACCTTCCCCATGCTGGACGGGGCACGGGTGAGCACGGTGAAATGCGCGGCACGGGCCCGCGCGGACGCTTACTTCAAACTTCCGCCCGCACCTTTGAACACAGGAGTATTATAAAACATGGACATGCATATGCCATTTGAAACCAAGGTCGCCCACGAGGCGACACACGATGACGTGTTGTCGGCGTTCGAAGCCTTCAAAGACGCCAATGACGAGCGACTGGCGCAGATTGAAAAGCGCATGAGTGCTGATGTTGTGACCTCAGACAAGGTGGATCGCATCAACAAGGCGGTTGATGAGCTGATCCTGAAATCGCGACGCCCGGCCTTGTCGGCTGAGAAGGCTGTTGAGCCTTCGGAGCACAAGCGCGCATTCGAAAATTATGTGCGCAAGGGCGAGTCGCACGGGCTTGCGTCGCTGGAAGAAAAGGCGATGTCGGTGGGTTCGGGCACCGATGGCGGTTATCTGGTGCCGCCGCAGATTGAAGCGGAAATTGGTCGCTTGCTGTCAAAAGCTTCTCCCATGCGCGCGATTTCCGATGTGCGGCAAAGTTCGGTGACACTCTACAAAAAGCCGTTCGCAACGGGCGGAACAACCACGGGCTGGGTCGGGGAAACGGCCGCACGTCCGCAAACCAATTCGCCTGTGTTGGCTGAACTGCAATTTCCAGCCATGGAGCTTTATGCCATGCCTGCGGCGACGCAAGCTTTGCTTGATGACTCCATCGTCAATCTGGATGAGTGGCTGGCGCGGGAAGTGGAAACCGTGTTTGCCGAGCAGGAAACCGATGCCTTCATCAATGGCGACGGTGTGAACAAGCCCAAGGGCTTTCTCACTTACACCAAGGTGCCACAGGCGTCGTGGACCTGGGGCAACACCGGTTACATCGCAACGGGTGTGGCGGGTGCCTTTGCGGGCACCAACCCCACGGACAAGCTGGTTGATCTCATTTACTCCGTGAAAGCGGGCTATCGCCAGAATGGACGCTGGGTGATGAGCCGCAATACGCAGGCGCAGATCCGCAAGTTCAAGGACACGCAAGGCAACTATCTCTGGCAGCCGGCGGCAACACCCGATGGCAATGCTTCGCTGCTGGCGTTTCCGGTGACGGAGTCGGAATACATGCCCGACATTGCAACGGATGTGCATGCGATCGCCTATGGTGACTTCAAGCGTGGTTACCTGATTGTGGATCGTGTGGGGGTTCGCGTGCTGCGTGATCCGTTCTCAACGAAACCCTACATCCTGTTTTACACAACGAAGCGTGTGGGTGGGGGAATGCAGGACTTTGATGCGGTGAAGACGCTGAAGTTTGGTCTGACTTAAGGCCCCACCCCGGCCCCTCCCCAAAGGGGAGGGGTGATACTTCAGAGGAAAATTTCATGTCTCTTGTTTTGACTGCTCCGCCTGTGGTGGAGCCGGTGAGTTTGGCTGAGGCCAAGGCGCATTTGCGGGTTACGCATGTGGATGATGACGGTACCATCAGTACACTGATTGTTTCAGCCAGGCGGCGGGTTGAGGTGAAGACCGGGCTTCGACTGATCACCCAGGGCTGGTCGCAGTTCATGGATTTCTGGCCCTGTGGTGGTGTGGTTGATCTTGATGTCAATCCGGTCAGTGCTGTGTCTGATATCATTGTCTATGGCGATCTGGATGCGCCTTCGACCGTGGATCCTGCGCATTACTTTCTCGATGCCGCATCCAATCCGCCGCGCGTTGTGTTTCGGCAAGGGCGTAATCCTTCGCCACCCGGACGCAGAGGCAAGGGCATCGAGGTGCGTCTGACGGCGGGCTTTGGCCTGGCTGCAGCAGTGCCAGCAGATCTGAAGCAGGCCGTGTTGCTGCTGGTGGCCGACGCCTACGCGCACCGTGGCGATGACAGTGTGCGGGTGATGCTACCTGCTGTTCTTGAATTGCTCAACGCCTATCGCGTGATGAGGCTGGCATGAACCCGGCTTTGGCTTTGGTGCAGGCGATGCGCAGCGCGTTGCTGGCTGACACGGCGCTGATGACTTTGCTCGGTGGGGGGCATGTATTTGATGAAAGCCCGCGCGGTGAACAGCCGCCGCATGTGAGCTTTGTCAGCGTGGAAACGCGGGACTGGTCGGTGATGGAGCAGAAAGCGCATGAGCATTTTGTGACGCTTGAAGTGGGCACGAACGAACGCGGACGTTCCCAGGCGCAAGCCATCTGTACACGGATTGAAGCGGCGTTGGACAATGCTGTTCTGGTTTTGACCGATCACAAGCTGATCAATCTCCGTGCCGTATTCTACAGCGTGGCGCGGATGAAGAATGAAAAGACATTTGGCGCGTCGCTTCGCTTTCGCGCTGCCACTGAACCCAATTAAGGAGAGAAGACATGGCCGCACAAAAGGGCCGCGACCTGTTGCTGAAAGTTGATGCAACGGGAGGCGGGAGCTATCAGACGGTGGCGGGGCTTCGGGCTTCCACGCTGTCATTCAATGCAGAAACAGTTGATTCAACGTCGCAGGAAAGTGTGGGGGCCTGGCGCGAGTTGCTGGCGGGGGCGGGGCTGAAATCTGCGGCGTTGCGGGGCAATGGCATTTTCAAGGATGCTGCAAGCGATGCCACGGTGCGGGGATACTTTTTCAATGGCACGATTGTGAACTGGCAGGCGATCATTCCGGACTTCGGCATTGTGCAGGGCCTGTTTCAATTGACGGCCCTGGAGTTTGCGGGGCGTCATGATGGCGAGGTGACATTTGAAATGTCACTCGAGTCTGCTGGCCTTCTCACATTCACGGCGATCTGATCATGGTCAATCGGCATCGGGGAGAGATTGCGGCGGAGTTTGATGGCGTGTCCTACACGCTGTGTCTGACGCTGGGTGCATTGGCGGAACTGGAAGATGCCTATGGCGGCGAAGATGTGCTGGCCCTGGCTGAACGCTTTGAGCAGGGGCGCATCAAGGCGTCGGATGCCATCAAGGTGATCGGTGCCGGGCTTCGTGGTGCAGGACATGCGGTTTCAAACGAAGAGGTGGCGCACTTTCGCGCGGGCGATGGTGCTGCTGGTTTCATGCGCATTGTGGTCGATCTGTTGAAGGCGACCTTTGCCGTTGGCTGAGCGTTTTCCATGGGTGCAGCTGATGCGACTGGGGATCGGGACTTATCATCTGTCGCCGCAGGAATTCTGGAGGTGCACGTTGCGCGAACTGGTGTTCACGCGTGGTGTCGATGGTGTGTCGCGCAACATGTTGATTGAGATGATGAAGGAGTGGCCGGATTGAGGAAGGCCCCCATCGCCCTTCGGGCACTTCCCCAACGAGTTGGGGAAGGACTCGTGGTTAACTTTCCCCCAACTTGTTGGGGGAGTACGGCGAAGCCGGAAGGGGGGACTTTGGATAGGAGAATTCATGGAACAGCAAGCACAATTATCACTGCGCACGGCGGAATTGAAGACCGAGATGCAAGATCTCTCTCGGCTAGCTGACTCGTTTGGGTCAAAGCTGGTGACGTCGCTTGCGGGCGCTGTGGTGCATGGGCGGAAGTTGTCGGATGTGTTTCGTTCGCTTGCCCTGTCAATGGCGAACCAGGCCTTGTCGATGGCATTGAAGCCGTTGGGCAATCTGCTCGGTGGATTGTTTGCGAATGCCAAGGGAAATGTCGTGGCGCCGTTTGCGAGCGGAGGAATTGTCAACAGCCCGATGCTGTTTCCCATGCGCAATGGCACCGGGTTGATGGGCGAAGCCGGGCCCGAAGCGATCATGCCGCTGACGCGCGGCAGCGACGGAAAACTCGGTGTGCGCGGTGGTGCTTCGACTTCTCATGTGACTGTCAATATTTCAACGCCAGATGTGCGGGGCTTCAGGCAATCCCAGGGGCAGGTGGCGGCCATGGTGGCGCGGGCCGTGGAACGCGGACAACGAAACTTATAGGGCGGACCATGTGATGGCATTTGATGATGTGAGGTTTCCAACCGCAATTTCGCGCGGTGCCACGGGTGGACCGGAACGACGCACCGATGTGGTGACCACGGCTTCGGGGAGGGAGGAGCGCAACAGTCGCTGGGCCAACTCCAGGCGGAAGTATAACTTGGGTTTTGGCGTGAAGAAGATTGCACAATTGCATGACGTCATTCAGTTTTTTGAGGGTCGTCGGGGGCGGCTGCACAGCTTTCGCTTCAAGGATCATGCAGACTTCAAGTCGTCGGATGCCAATGCTGTTCCTCAGCGTACGGATCAGATTCTGGGGACCGGGACCGGCGCATCGGCGACGTTTCAGCTGGTCAAGCGCTACGGCGGGCCTTCACGCGAATATGTGCGCAACATCACGGCCCCTGTGGTGGGCACGGTGCTGGTGGCTGTCAATGGTGTGGCCTCCGTGGCGTTCACATTGAATGCCCTGACAGGTGTCATCACGTTCAGCGGTGGAAGTATTCCGGCCAATGGTGCTGTCGTGACTGCGGGGTTTGAATTTGACGTGCCGGTGCGATTTGATACGGATGAGATCACTGTGAACCTCAAACATTTTGAGGCCGGCGAGATTCCAGAAATTCCGCTGATCGAGGTGCTGCCATGAGAACTCTGCCTCCTGGGTTCCAGGCGCATCTCGACAGTGGAAGCACGACGCTGGCGCATTGCTGGCGCATCACTTTGAAGAGTGGCGAGAAACTGGGCTTCACGGACCATGATCGCAATCTGAATTTTGATGGCACGATGTTTGAAGCGGCAGCGGGCTTTACCAGCAGCAGCATTGAATCTTCGCTGGGATTGTCGGTTGACAATATGGAAGCGGAGGGCGCGCTGCAATCGGCGAAACTTGATGAGACACGGTTGAAGGCGGGTGAGTTTGACCATGCATCAATCGAAGTCTGGCGGGTGAACTGGCAGGACGTTTCGCAGCGTGTGTTGTTGCGCAAGGGGCATCTCGGTGAAGTGAGTTATGGCGATGGGGCCTTCAAGGCGGAGGTGCGCGGGCTGTCGCATTTGCTTTCGCAGCAGAAGGGGAGGCTCTACCAATTTGGCTGCGATGCCGAGCTGGGTGATACGCGATGCGGCGTCAACGTTTCAGCCGTGGCGTTTGCCGATGCGGGCGTCGTGGCGGCTGTTGAAGAGGCAGCCGTCGTTCTGAGCGGGATTGTATTTCAGGATGACTGGGCCACGCGTGGACGGTTGACATTCACGGGCAACGGCAAGACGGTCGGCGTGAAGCGGCAGCGCAACATCGGCGCATTGACGCGGATTGATTTGTGGTCGGCGCTCCCTTTTGTGGTGAATGTTGGCGACAGTGTTGTACTGACGGCTGGTTGCGACAAGCAGTTTGCGACGTGCGGTGCGAAGTTTTCGAACGCTGTGAATTTTCGCGGCTTTCCGCAGATGCCTGGCACGGGTTTTGTGGCGACCTTTGCCGTTTCGGGTGACCCCAACAACAATGGTGGCAAGCGTATATGAACAGGACAAAGCAGGTTGTGGCCGCAGCGCGCGGCTGGATTGGCACGCCCTATCTTCACCAGGCGAGTTTGCGCGGCGTGGGATGTGATTGTCTGGGACTGGTCCGTGGCGTTTGGCGTGACTGCATGGGTGAAGAGCCGGAAGTGATGCCAGCCTATTCGCCCGATTGGGCGGAGGCGGGCGGTGTGGAGACGCTGGCGCAGGCCGCGGGGCGACACTTGTTGTCCGTGCACGGATCAAGTTTTGAAGCGGGCGATGTGGTGTTGTTTCGCTGGCGACCGCACCTGTCTGCAAAGCATGCCGGGATTGCGACGGGGGCCGCATCAATGGTGCATGCGCAGGACGGTTTGGCGGTTTCGGAAGTGGCGCTTTCGTCGTGGTGGTTGAGGCGGGTGGCGTTTGTATTTCGGTTTCCGGGGTAGTCCCTCTCCGTCAGTCGCTTCGCGACTGCCACCTCTCCCGCAAGCGGGCGAGGATATATTTCCTCACCCGCTTGCGGGAGAGGTGTGACGGCGAGGGACTTTTTTGAAAGTTTATCATGGCGACTGTTGTTTTATCTTATGCTGGTGCAGCACTTGGCACGCTGGTGGGCGGGCCCGTTGGTGGCATCATCGGCCGGGCTGTGGGCGGGCTTGCAGGCAATATTCTGGACCAGCGACTGTTCGGGAAGAAGCGCAGGTCTGAAGGTCCACGTCTCAATGATCTTCGCGTCATGGCTTCGGAAGAGGGTGCGGCTGTTCCTGCTGTTTGGGGACGGATGCGGGTTTCGGGACAAGTGATCTGGGCCACCAATATTGAAGAGGTGGTGTCGACAGAAACGCAGAAGGCGTCTTCAAAGGGCGGGCCTAAATCGACCACGACGACTTACAGCTACTTTGGCAATTTCGCCGTGGGGCTGTGTGAGGGCGTGATTGATGGCATTGGCCGGGTGTGGGCTGATGGCAAAGTGGTTGATCTTCAGTCCTACACGACCAGGCTTTACACGGGCACGGAAACGCAAAACGCTGACAGCTTGATTGCATCGGTCGAAGGTGTTGTACCTGCCTATCGTGGCTTGGCCTACATTGTGTTTGAGCGATTGCCGCTGGAAAAGTTTGGCAATCGCCTGCCGCAATTGTCGTTCGAGATTTTCAGGCGCGGCTCCAGCGTGGGTGAAAAGATCCGTGGCGTGAACATCATTCCCGGTTCGACGGAGTTTGGTTACGACACGGCACTGATCACCCGCAGTGGCGCGCGGGGGCTGACTGAGAGTGAAAACGCCCATGCTTCTGCCGAGGTTTCGGACTGGACTGTTTCAATTGACCAGTTACATGGGGCGTGTCCCAACCTGCAATCGGCTTCGCTGGTGGTGGCGTGGTTTGGCGATGATCTGCGCTGCGACCAATGCACGGTGCGGCCGCGGGTTGACAATCTTGTCAAGGTGACGACGGGTGCCACGTGGTCTGTGTCGGGCGAGACGCGGAGTACCGCAATTGCGTCCAGCAGCAGTGGCGGAACGGCGGCCTATGGTGGTTCACCGTCAGACGACACGGTGGTGCGAGCCATTCAGGATCTGCATGCGCGTGGTCTGGAGGTGACATTCTATCCGTTTGTGTTGATGGATATACCAGTTGGTAATGCTTTGCCTGACCCTTATGGTGGTTCAGCGCAACAGGCTTACCCATGGCGTGGGCGCATGACGTGCAGTGTGGCGCCAGGGCAGGCGGGCACGCCGGACAAGACTGCAACGATCATCACGCAAGGCAATGCCTTCATGGGCAGCTGCCTGCCATCGCACTTTACAGTGTCGGGTACAACCGTGATTTATTCCGGGCCTGCGCAGTGGAGCTATCGCCGCATGATTTTGCACTATGCGAAATTGTGTGCTGCGGCGGGCGGTGTAGAGGCGTTCTTGATTGGCAGCGAGATGCGCGGATTGACGACGCTGCGGTCATCAGTGTCGAATTTCCACATCGTCAACCTGTTGCGCGATCTTGCAATCGAAGTGAAGGCGATCTTGCCTTCGGCGAAAATTTCCTATGCGGCCGACTGGAGCGAGTATTCGGGCTATCGACCGGTTGATGGCACGAACGACGTGTATTTTCATCTGGATACGCTGTGGTCGAATTCCGCAATCGATTTCATCGGCATTGACAACTACATGCCGCTTGCCGACTGGCGCGACGGTGTTGCCCATGCGGATGCGGTGGCGGGTGTGCCGTCGATTTATGATCGCACGTATCTGACAGCGGGGATTGCCGGTGGTGAAGGATTTGCCTGGTATTACGCGTCGCAGAATGATCGCGACAATCAAGTCCGTACACTGATTACTGATGGGGCCTATGACAAGCCTTGGGTGTTTCGATACAAGGATCTGGTCAATTGGTGGAGCAATTTTCACCGCAATCGGCCTGGAGGCGTGGAGGCGGGTGTCAATACGAGTTGGGTACCGCAGTCAAAGCCTATCTGGTTTACCGAAGTTGGCTGCCCTGCTGTCGACAAAGGGGCGAACCAGCCCAATGTATTCTACGATGCGAAATCTTCCGAAAGTGCATTTCCCTATTACTCCGGCGGGCAGCGCGATGACGTGATTCAGCACCGTTTTGTGGATGTGATCGAGAGTTACTGGTCTGCTTTGGGTGCGCATAACCCGATTTCATCTGTATACGGATTACCAATGCTGAATGCGGAACGCATCCATTGGTGGGCGTGGGACGCAAGGCCGTTTCCGGCGTTTCCGGCGCGGACTGACGTGTGGGCTGATGGTGTCAACTATGGGCGGGGGCACTGGTTGAATGGCAGGCTTTCAGCGGTTGAGCTTGGAGAACTCATCAGGGGGCTGGCCCTGCGCTTTGGCCTTGGTGATGTGGAGGTCAGTGCCGTTGCAGGGCTTGTGGACGGCTTTGTGTTGGAGCGGCCGATGACGGGGCGTGACGCCTTGGAAAATCTGCTCAACGTGTTCTCGCTGGATGCGGTTGAAAGTGACGGTGTGTTGAAAATTCGTCCGCGTACGGAGCGTATTGGCTTGTCGCTGACCAGGAATATGTTGATTGAGCATGGGCGCGAGCATGCGGTGCTTGAGGAGACGCGGGCGCAGGAAACTGATTTGCCGCGTCTGGTGCGGCTTGGCTATGTGGAGTCATCACTGGATTATCGATCTGCTGCCGTGCAGCAGGTGCAACCCGGCACGGCAAGTTCGCGGGAAATTGCGCTGCAACTGCCAGCCGCTGTGTCGCAGAGCCTGGCCCAGGCACGGGCTGATGTGGCACTGGCTGAAAGCTGGGGACAGCGGACGACGGCGCAGTTTGTTTTGCCACCACGATTAATGGCGCTGGAGCCTGGAGATGTGGTTTCGATTGATGGCAAGGCTTACCGCCTGTCGCGCATCATGGATGCGGAGGCGCGGATCGTCGAAGCGGTTCAGCATGATGCTTCGGTTTATGATGTGCCGGCACTGGTGGAGCGTGTGGCCTCGCCGAAACTCGCTGATGTGTTTGGCCAGGCCGATGTGTTGATGATGGATTTGGCGCTGGCCACCACGGCGCAACCTGCGGCACCTTGGGTGGCAGCACAGGCAAGGCCATGGCCTGGGCGCTTGAGTGTTCTGAAGCAGCAGGGTGGATCGAGTTATGCCTTGAACACGCTTGTCGGTGCGCAGGCCACGATGGGCGAAACACTTTCGGTTTTAACGGAAGGCATCGTGGGGCGTGTTGATCGCAATGTATCTCTGAACCTGGTTCTGGATTTCGGTGCGCTGGCTTCGGTGACGCGGGCAGAGCTTTTGGGTGGTGCCAATGTTGCACTGGTGGGCGACCTGGCGACCGGGTTTGAAATCCTGCAATTTGAAACCGCGGTTCTTACCGGGGTCAACAGCTATCGGCTGGAAGGGTTGCTGCGGGCGCAAGCAGGATCATTTGCGGAGATGTTGCCAACGCGTGCAGCGGGGCAGCGCTTTGTTTTGTTGAATGGGGCTGTGACGCAAACGACGGGCACGCTTCAGGATGCAACACTGCCATCGCGCTGGCGTGTGGGGCCTTCATCGCTTGATCATGGTCATCCTGCCTATGTGACCATTGATGTTGCACCAACGCTGAAGGCGCTCCGGCCCTTGCGGCCTGCGCCTATTCGCAGCGTTCGTGGGGGCGGCGGTGTGATGATCAGCTGGATCCGGCAGACGCGGTCCGGTGGTTATGGTTGGGACCTGGGTGATGTGCCGCTCAATGAGGAGACCGAGGCTTATGTGTTGCAGGTGATGAATGGTGCTGCGGTGGTGCGGATATTCAACACGACCGTGGCGCAGCAGTTTTACAGCGATGCCGAGATGATTGCGGATTTTGGTTTGGTACCGGCAACGCTGACCTTGCGCGTGGCGCAGGTGAGTGCGGCGTTTGGTGCGGGTACGATTTTGGAAAGGGTTTTACATGTCTGACTCGATTAATCTTGGTGTGACTTATCTTGAAGCCGCACAGGCGCAGAAGCATGTGACCGTGAACAGCGCGTTGTCGCGGCTTGATGGTCTGATCCATCTTGCCGTGTTGTCGCGCGTGCTGGCAACACCGCCTGCAACGCCAGCGGACGGTGACCGCTATCTGGTGCCGGCTGCGGCAACCGGGGCATGGGCGGGGCAGACTGGCAACATTGCGCTTCGGCTTGAGGGTGCATGGGTGTTTGCAACACCGCGCGAAGGCTGGACGATGTGGGTGGCGAATGAAGATGTGCTGTTGTCCTATGATGGTGCGACGTGGATTGCCGGCGGTGTGCCTTCAACGCTGCAGAACATGACAATGATCGGCATCAACGCATCGGCTGATACGACCAACAAGTTTGTGGTCGCTGCATCGGCCACACTGTTCAATCACGTGGGCAATGGGCATCAGATCAAACTCAACAAAAACGCGGGCGCGGATACGGCATCGCTGTTGTGGCAGACGGGGTTTTCGGGCCGCGCCGAAATTGGCACGACGGGTGATGATGCGCTGCATGTCAAAGTGAGCAGCAATGGCTCTGCCTACACGGAGATGCTGGTGGCGGATGCTGCAACGGGGCACTTGCGGTTGCCTGTGGGACTTCGATTTGAACCCCAGACTGCGCCGGTTTCACCCGCTGATGGACAGCTGTGGCTGGATAGCGTGTCAGGAAAATTGCAGCTGCGCGAAGCTGGTGTGACGAAAGCTGTTTCGCGGCCCAACATTCTTGGTGCGCTGGCCGCACTCCATCTCATTTCAAACTGAAAGGATTTTTATCATGGCAATCAATACGGCACCCATCTTCACGAAGAAGGGGGATATCCAATGGCCTGCCGCTTTGCTGACGACGGCCAATACCGCCAAGGATGGAACGGGTACAGTGGCTGTTGCATTCACGGCAGGTGTTGACGGCGCATTCGTGCAGAAGCTTGCGGCGAGACCCAGTGGCACCAATGTGGCCACGGTGCTGCGCGTGTTTGTCAACAATGGCGGTGCCACGACAACAGCGGCCAACAACAGCCTGATCAACGAGATCACCTTGCCTGCAACTACGATTAGCGAAGTGGCGGCGCAACCGCCCTATGAGCTGGCACTGAACTTCGCATTGCCTGCGGGATACCGATTGACCTGTGCGCTCGGCACCACGGTGGCTGCTGGATATGTGATCACGATTTTTGGCGGCAGTTATACGGAGTGATGCAGCATGTTTGATTATTCGCATCTGCCGAATGTGGCGAATGGTGCCGACATTCAGCAATTCAATGGGCCAGGCTGGTTCAGCTGGGTGAAGCCCAGGGGCAAGAGCAAGGTGTTCATGCTGCTGATCGGCTCCGGCGGTGGTGGGGGCGGCGGGTTTTCGGGTGCAGCCGCAACGGCGCGTGGCGGTGGCGGTGGCGGTGGCAGCGGCGGGTCGTCGCGCGCCGAGTTTGCCGCCGAGATGTTGCCGGATATTCTTTCGGTGTTCATTCCCGGAGGCGGGACTGGTGGTGCTGCCGCCGCAGCGGGTACGGCGGGCGACTATGCCGCCGTCACCATGACATCTGGTTTGCGAACCGATGCGTCAACGCGTGTTGCTATTTCCGGTCTGGGTGGCAGTGGCGGTGGTGCAGGAACCGCCGCTGCGTGTGGTGCTGTGGGTGCTGCGGGCACAAGTGTTACACCCAATGTCGTTGGTGCGATGGCTACGTTCGTCTCCACGGCTGGTCAGGCGGGAACCGCAGGTGGGGCGCAGACGGGTGCTGCGGGCGCTGCTCTGACGGTCAGCACCGCCTCGCCCAACTGCGGTGGCACGGGCGGCGGCGGCGTGGGCACGACTAATACCGATTTTGCCGGTGGCCAGGTCACAGGCTCCAGCGGCTTCATCACGATCAATGGTGGTGCTGCGGGGGGTGGTGCCGGCCAGTTCGGCCACGAGCGTTCGATCACCGGCTTGTCTAGCCCTCGGCAGTTTCATGCGGCCATTGGTGGCACGGGAGGTGGGTCCAATGGCGTGGGAGCTGCAGGCGCTGGTGGGCGCGGTGGCATCGGCTCTGGCGGTGGCGGAGGCGGTGCCGGTGTCACGGGTGGACGCGGCGGCGATGGTGGTTCGGGCATGGTCTTGATCGTGAGTGTCTAGGAGATGGCAATGACAGATGTTGAACGTGAAGTCGGGCGGCTTGAAGCGCGCATGGAAACTGTCGAAGCGGAGTTGCAGGGCATTCGTGCTGACGTCCGGGAAATCCGCGATGCGCTGGTTTCTGCCAAAGGTGGCTGGGTGGTGTTGACGATTGCAATTTCACTGGCGGCGGCTGTTGGTGCTTTTGCCAGTGCGCATCTGCCGTGGTTGATCAGGAGTACACAGGGATGAAGATGACAGAGGACGGGCTTCTGCTGATCAAGCAGTTTGAAGGGTTTCGCGCCAAGGCCTATCGCGATCCGGTCGGGATATGGACCATCGGCTATGGTCACACGTCGATGGCGGGTGCGCCGGAGGTTGTTTCAGGGCTTGTGATTTCGAAAGCTGAGGCTGAGGACATTCTGGCGCGGGATGTGGACGCTTTTGCGCGCGGCGTGCAGGCGTTGCTGCGGGTTGATGTGTCGGATGGGCAGTTTTCGGCGCTGGTGTCGTTTGCATACAATGTGGGGCTTGGGGGTTTGAAGAAATCCTCCGTGTTGACGGCTGTCAACGGGCGGGATTTTGCGGCTGTGCCACGGCGGCTGCAATTGTGGACGAAGGCGGGTGGGCAGGTGTTGCCGGGGCTGGTGCGGCGTCGGGCAGCGGAGGCGGCGTTGTTTGCGCAGGCTTCTGCTGTCGTGGTGCAGCCGTCGGTAGTGAAGCCAGTTCAGCAAAGCAAGACGGTGTGGAGTGCTGCTGTGGTTATGTTGCTTGCCGTGGTGCAGGCCTGGCTTTCAGCCTCGGTGAAGGTGGCGATGCTTTGTGTGTTGCTGCTGATGGCAGCGGGGCTTGGGCTTATCATTTTTGAACGTCTGAAGAAATTGAAAGAGGAGGGGCTGTGATGGCATTGCCTGCTGCATTGATCTTGAATCTGGTAACGGGGCTGATGAGCGGCCCGATTTCCAGGGCACTGGATGCCTTTGTGAAAGACCAGGAATTGCGCCGCAAGCTTGAAGCTGACTTGCAAGGGAAGCTGACGGAGCACCTGGGCAAGTCCGATGAACTGGGGCAGGCTGTGGTGCTGGCTGAAATCAAGTCCGAGGATTGGCTGACGCGCAACTGGCGACCCTTGGTGATGTTGACGCTGATGGGGTTCATCGTCTTTGTGGGG
>JANNNG010000271.1:0-5771 GCA_031398425.1 Hyphomicrobiales bacterium
GCGTGGTTTCTGGCCCGTGCTGACAGGGGCCGTGGCCTGACCGGCAACATCAGCCTTCGCCGCCCCAACGAATATGTCTGGGAGCAAGCGGTACATGACTGGCACCTGATGAAAGCCGCCCATCAGGAGTCATTGACAACCTGGTTTGCAGACCTGATCAGAGCCATCAAGCCAACTGTTGTACACACTCACCACTATGCGCACCTGGGCCTTGAATACCTGCGCATCATCAAGCAGGTAGACCCCAGCATTCGCATCTACATGACGCTGCACGAATACATGGCCATTTGCAGCAACAACGGCCAGATGATCAAAACCGGCAGCTTCAAGCTGTGCAGCCGCGAGTCATACGACGAATGCCGGCAGTGCTTCCCCGACAAGGCCGCCGAAGACTTCTGGCTGCGCAAACACTATTTTCAGAGCCACTTCAAACTGGTCGACGGTTTTATTGCGCCGTCTGAATTTCTGCGGCAGCGCTACATTGCCTGGGGGTTAAAGCCTGAGCAAATTGTCGTGATCGAAAACGGCCAGGCCGATGAACAGCAGCTGCCGCCACGCGCGCTGCGAGAGGGCGAAACCCGCAACCGCTTCGGATTCTTCGGCCAGATCAACCCGTACAAAGGTCTGGATGTGATTCTTGAGGCATTGCATTCCATGCCCAAAGCAGAACGGAAGAAAATCGTGCTTGAGGTGCATGGCGCCAATCTTGAACATCAACCTGTTGCGTATCGCGAGAAGGTCGAAGCTTTGCGCACCCCCCTGATCAAGCAAGGGGTTGTGCAGTGGGTAGGGCCTTACCAGCCCCACGAGCTACGTGCACGCATGACCGGGGTCGACTGGGTCGTGGTGCCGTCTATATGGTGGGAAAATTCGCCTATGGTGATACAAGAGGCGTTCGTATGCGGAAAGCCCTTACTAGTATCAAATATTGGTGGGATGAAAGAAAAAGTGCGCAATGGCGTGAATGGTATTCATGTAGTCGCTGGGAGCGTGACTGACTGGGAATATTTGATTCGCAAGGCAGTAGATTCGCCCGATCTTTGGACAAACCTAAATATTGGCATAACTAAACCTTTGAGCCACGTTGACTGTGCTGCACGTCACCTTGAATTGCTCTAGTAGTATAACTTTTATTCATAGCAACAGGAACTGTCGGACAAGATGAATAATGTAAAAAGTGAACGCAGGGTCGGCCTGATTGATAATTTGGTCGATATCGAAAACTTCATTGCCTCTAAACTCCACGATGCGTCGGCGGCTGACATAATGACGGCTACAGGAGGAAATACCGGCAACGCAGGATTCGTGTTTGGAACTCGAAAACTTCTCGGTAATAGTGTGACGCGAGTTGGCTGGGGATGGACTGCCGAGGTGGTACGAGAACGTTTCGATCATCTCGTAATTTGTTGTGCCAATCAGCTTGGAGTTCATGCTGATTTAGGAGCATGGGCAGATCGGTTAGAGAAATTTAACCTACCCGTGACACTATTTGGCTTAGGAGCACAATCCGATAGTTACGATAAGAAACCGACTTTACCAGAAGGAACGAAGCGTTTTCTTCGATTGGTCGATAGTCTAAAGAACGATACTACCAGTTCGAACATTGGTGTGCGGGGTCAATTTACGCAAAGCGTCCTGAAAGACCATGGTATTGACTCTTGCCGTACAGGTTGCCCGTCACTAATGATATCGAAGGCTCGCGATTGGCAATCGGACCTTACGGTAGCCAACGTTGGTGTAAATGAAATGAAAGTTGCCGTAGCGGCTGGGAATCCATGGCATGGCCCATCAGCATTCCTGGAACCGTTGCTAGTGGAAATTGTCAATAAGCATCGCGGAGCCTACGTTTTGCAACACCCCGAAGCCATGTTTCAAATTGCGCTGGGAGAAACAGCAAATGTGCCCCAAAAGACAATTGAGCGTTTTCTGGCTGTCTACAACGGCAGTCACAACCTTGATTCATTAGTTGAATGGTATAGATATAACGCGCGTTTTTTTGTTGAGGCTCCAAATTGGATGCAATTCCTACGCGCTTTTGATATGGTCATTGGACCTCGTTACCATGGAGTTGCTTTAGGAATACAGGCGGGTATCCCAGGGTGCGTTTTTACCATTGACAGCCGTACAGCAGAACTGTGTGAGGAAACTGCAATTAAAAACATCTCAATTACGGCCCTCAAGGGATTGACCGGCGAAGAAGTAATTGAAGCTTCTGCTTGGACGAGCGATGATATCGACACCTTCGTTGAAAACCGCGCAGAGAAGTCGCTAATTTTTTCAGAATTTATTTGCTCAAATAACTTAATGCCTTCCGTACATTTGAATGAACAAAGACGACTCTAGGGCTAGAACCCTGATTGTTTAATATCAATTTGAGATAGATTGTTGATTAAACCATTAGAAACATACGCACCCATTTGTATCAACTAAAGCGTATTCAAAGAAACATGGCAACTCAAAAAGGTGTATAAATGACAATCGGTGAAAAAACAGAGTTTCGAACAGCACTTTCTCGTACGAATCCAAATAAATATCGAATTTTTGCAAAACGTCAGGGTAACTCAGAATCGGGATTCGAGCGATCCATGCTCATCCCGCCCCAATTGCATTTTAATCCAAAGTTTTCTCTGTCACGCGATGACAAACTATTCACGATAGGTTCTTGTTTCGCAAGAAACATTGAAGCTGCACTTTCAAATCAAGGAGTTAATTGCCTTACCTCAAAGTTCACATTTGACGATGCGCTGTACGAGCAAACCGGAGTGGGCGCACGAAACGGTGCATTGAATGCTTATACGCCAGGGTCAATGTTAGATCTTATTCGCATGAAACGGAAAGCTACTCGATCAACAATTGGTTTACTTCAAACAGCCGATGACGAATGGTGCGATATGCTGTTGTCGGGACTAAGATTTCTTACTACTAACGAATCCACCTTGGCGCGCGCAAAGCTAAACGGTTGCTATGAGACTCTTTGCGAGGCCGATGTTGTTGTGGTAACGCTTGGGTACACAGAAAGCTGGTTTGATGAACAGGACAACATTTATGTTAATCGTTCTCCTGGTGCAAACATCAAAACAGTCAAGCGCGGCCAAAGATACGCTTTTCAGAATATGAATGCTATGCAGGTTTCTAATTGCCTCGAGGAAATAATTTCCGAAATAAGGGGTCAGACGTCGGATAGAGCAAAGATTGTCTTAACAATTTCCCCAGTTCCGATGCATGGCACTTTTACTGATCGCGATGTTGTGATGGCAAACCAGTATTCTAAGTCAACACTACTTTCTGCGGCAGTGTGTGTCGCCGATCGCTATGATTACGTGGATTATTTTCCAAGCTACGAAACTGTAATTAACTCCCCCCGCAATACGGCTTGGGAAGATGACGGCATTCATGTGCGCCCCTCGCTCGTCGGTGACATCATGCGCCTGTTTATACGTAAGTACGTGGTATAACTGAATCGCGTGAGGATTACTGATGATTAGTATGCTTTTGAATTCTACCTTGCTTGGCGGGTTGCTAATCGCTCTAGCCTTTGCATCGACACATGCATTCGCGCGATCAATTAAAATTGAGACTACCGGCCCAACTGAAACTGTTTTTTCGTGGGCATCTGATAAATGCTCGGTGGACCAGATTCCCGATTCACCCGCCCGCGCATTCCGTTCCGATGATGGATTAGTTCGGGTTATGGCCGCGCACTATACCAACCAGTTTCTCGTTGGAAAATCGTTGGAGACAATTTCAGGTACCTGTAGAATTAGTTACTCAGGAAAAATGAATTCAGATCCTGAAGCGTTCGATGCTCGAATCTGGCTTCAAACTTTTTTTACTGAAGACGGAAAAACCATTTACGCGTTGGGAAGCTCTGATTACCACGGCAACTGGTTTGGTCGCTGCACCGCTTCTAATTCTGAAAACTCTGGATGCTGGCGAAGCGCAATTACCCTAGCAATTTCATCTGATAGCGGCAACACATTTCAGTCGTTGCCGGCGCCCAATCACGTAATTGCAAGACCGCCATTTAGATTTCAAGATGATGAGCCAGGACGGCCGCCTGGGTTTTTTACGACCTCAAATATTGTCAAGAGAGGTAATGCCTATTTTTCGTTGATATATACATTTGGTTTTTCCAACCAGAAAGCTGGAAATTGCCTGATGCGTACTCACCAATTAGAAAGTGCAGGGTCTTGGCGGGCTTGGGATGGGGAGAATTATACGATCTCTTTGCCAAATACAGAATCTGCGGGTGATCTAAGGACCACTGTACGTGAATGCGTTATTGTGCGCGGATTGACAGAACCGGTTCGATCTTTGCTTTGGCATCAACAGTCAAATCAATTTATTGCAACATTTGCTGTCCGACATCGAGTTGATAGTGCAGCGGGAAAGGTAGTTCGCACCGAATTTAGATTTACCACGTCTATCGACTTAATAACATGGACACCCTCTCAACTCGTTCATTCTGACACTTTCCCAAAGCCCTGCCCTCCCAGTTCAGTTGCAACCGTAGGATATCCGGCACTTCTCGATCCGATGTCGAATGACCGCAACTTTGGAACTCTTGGCGAATCAGGATACCTCTACTTCACCCGCTATAACAAAGGTAAAGATTGTCAAATGAATCTGGATAGAGACCTTGTGAGAATTCCGATAAAAGTGACTGGCTAAGAGAATGGCTTCCAACATACTCGTCGTTGGCGGCGCCGGCTACATTGGCTCCCACATGACCAAGCGTCTGTCCGTGGCCGGCTATACGCCCATCGTGCTGGACGACCTGTCACAAGGTCGTGCGGAATCGGTTGGCGGCGTGAAGTTGGTGGTGGGCAATGTGGGAGACGTGGAGGTTCTGGATGCATTATTCGCATCTTGTTCCATTTCCGCAGTCATGCACTTTGCCAGCTTCATTCAAGTGGGCGAGTCAGTCACCCTGCCCGGCAAATATTACGAAAACAACGTAAGCAACACCTTGCGCTTGCTTGACGCGATGGTTCGTCATGGTGTGCGTAACTTTATCTTTTCATCAACAGCGGCCATTTTTGGCGACCCGCAGTATGTGCCTATTGATGAAGGTCACCCCAAAAACCCGATCAACCCGTATGGGCGCTCGAAATGGATGGTTGAGCAGATTCTTGAAGATTTTGAACGCGCGCATGAATTGAAATCAATCTGCCTGCGTTACTTCAATGCAGCCGGTGCGGACGCAGACGGCGAACTTGGCGAATGCCATGAGCCTGAGACGCACCTGATTCCTTTGATACTGCAAGCGGCTGCCGGGCGACGCCCTGCCATTTCAGTTTTTGGACGCGACTACGACACCGCCGACGGTACCTGTGTGCGGGACTACATTCACGTGCAGGCTTTGTGTGACGCGCATCTGCTGGCACTGGAGCGCCTGCTGTCAGGTGGCAGCGGCGGCCGGTATAACCTGGGGAACGGCAATGGTTACTCGGTTGCCGAGGTGATCGCTGCCGCAGAGAAAGTAACGGGACGAAAGATTGCCCAGATAGATGGGCCGCGGCGGGAAGGAGATCCGCCCAAACTGGTGGCTGACTCGCGGCTTGCCCAGCAAGAGTTGGGGTGGGTGCCCCGCCTGGCAGAGCTTGAAACCATCATCCAGCATGCGTGGCAATGGGAGCTGAGCCACTTCAGTCGCGCACCAGCGGACGCGCCCACGTTGTGAGGCGACTTTTCGCAAGGTTTGGTCAACAAGCCACACCAAAAGCGGGTTCGGTTGCTTCGGCCAGGAAAAACGATGGTCTTGCAGGTGC
>JANNNG010000277.1:0-3427 GCA_031398425.1 Hyphomicrobiales bacterium
TCGTGGTTGCCGCGCCGTGTGCCGTATTGGTTGAAGTCCATGGGTGCAACACCATTGGCTGTGAGATATTTGCCGGCAGGTGATGCAGCCTTGATGGAGCCTGCGGGAGAGATGTGGTCGGTGGTGATCTTGTCGCCAAAGAGGCCGAGAATTTTTGCTGCCGTGATGTTGGTGACAGGCTTCGGGTTCATCTGCATGCCTGCGAAGTATGGCGGGTTTTGCACATAGGTTGACGTGTTGTCCCAAGCGTAGGTTTCGCCTTTTGATGTCGTGACACCGCGCCAGTTCTTGTCGCCCTTGAACACATCGGCGTAGCGGGTCTTGAACATTCTGGCAGTGATGTTCTTGCGCACGAAAGTTTCTATTTCCTTGTTGCTGGGCCAGATATCTTTCAGGAAAACCGGGTTGCCTTTTTTGTCGTGGCCCAGTGGTTCCGTGGTGATGTCGATCTGGGTGGAGCCTGCAAGGGCGTAGGCGACAACCAATGGGGGCGATGCCAGATAGGCGGCTTGAACATCCGGCGACACGCGGCCTTCAAAGTTGCGGTTGCCCGAAATGACGGCGGAGGCAACGATGCCGTTGTCGTTGATGGCTTTTGAGAGTGCGGGGTCCAGCGGGCCGGAGTTGCCGATGCAGGTGGTACAGCCATAGCCCACGAGATTGAAGCCGATCTTGTCGAGGTCTTTTTGCAATCCGGCTTTCGCCATGTATTCCGACACGACTTGGCTGCCAGGGGCAAATGAGGTTTTCACCCAAGGCTTTGAGGTGATGCCCAAAGCGGCGGCTTTGCGGGCGAGCAGGCCTGCCCCGATCAGAACGGATGGGTTGCTCGTGTTGGTGCAGGAGGTGATGGCGGCGATCACCACGTCGCCATGACCGATATCATAATTCTTGCCTTCGACTTTCACGCGCCGGGTTTGTTCACCTGCCTTGGCGAAACCACCGTTATCCTTCGGTTGGTCAAGGGCGGATTGGAAGCCCTGTTTGATGTCCTGCAACGGCACGAATTTTTCGGGGCGGTTGGGCCCTGCCATGGCGGGCACGACAGTGGAGAGGTCGAGCTCCAGCGTGTCGGTGAATACGGGGTCGGGTGCACCTTTCCCGTTGAACATGCCTTGGGCCTTTGAATATTTTTCCACCAAAGCGATGCGGTCGTTCTTGCGGCCTGAGAATTTCAGGTAGTCGATTGTCACTGCGTCCACAGGAAAGAAGCCGCAGGTCGCACCATATTCCGGTGCCATATTGGCGATGGTGGCGCGGTCAGCCAAAGTGAGCGCGGGCAATCCTGGGCCGAAGAATTCAACGAACTTGTTGACCACGCCTTTTTTGCGCAGCATGTTGGTGACGAGCAACACAAGGTCTGTCGCGGTGACGCCTTCCTTGAGCTTGCCTGTGAGTTTGAAACCGATGACTTCTGGCAACAGCATGGATTGCGGCTGGCCCAGCATGGCGGCTTCCGCTTCGATGCCGCCCACACCCCAGCCCAAAACGCCCAACCCATTCACCATGGTTGTGTGGGAATCAGTTCCAACGAGGGTGTCCGGGTAGGCGACGGTGATCTTCGCCTTCTTCTTGCCCTTGGTGATGATTTCGGATTTCGTCCACACGGTTTGTGAGAGATATTCCAGGTTCACCTGGTGGCATATGCCGGTGCCGGGGGGAACAACGCGGAAGTTCTCAAAAGCGCCCTGCCCCCATTTCAGGAACTTGTAACGCTCAAGGTTCTGTTCGTATTCGCGCTTTACATTGGCAGCGAGCGCCTTCGCATTGCCGAAATTATCGACAACGACGGAATGGTCGATGACGAGATCAACCGGCACCAGCGGGTTGATTTTCTGTGCATCACCTTTCAGAAGCTTCATGCCGTCACGCATGGCGGCAAGATCGACGACGGCGGGAACGCCGGTGAAATCCTGCATCAGCACGCGGGCGGGACGGAAGCCCACTTCAGCGTCGGCTTTACCTTTGTTCGTAAGCCAGGCGACGAAGCCCATGATATCCGCCTTCTTCACCGTGCGGTCGTCTTCGTTGCGCAGCAGATTTTCCAGCAGCACCTTCATGGAATATGGCAGCGCAGATATGCCCTTGAGGCCATTCTTCTCCGCCGCTTTCAGGCTGTAGTAGGTGTAGCTTTTCGCCCCCACCTTGAGAGTTTTGCGGGACTTGAAGCTATCAATCGACATGAAGTGTGCCCTTGCGCTGGGAGATAATTTGGATTGCGACGGCTATAGCCACTATTGCGACGCAACACAATTCTTCTCCCAGGTTTTCTCCTCATTTTGCGTGCGCCAGGACCTGCCAGGCATAAACCAATGTAACGATCCAGCCTGCAGTAAATATTGTCGGCCGCAGGGGAAACTTCGCAATCCCTGAAATCATGCCCGCAGCATGCAACAGCCTGAGGACAAAGAACAGGATGGCGCACCACTGAGTGATTGCTGTGGAGACAGCCAGACTGTGTCCGATCAACACAATCACTGCAAAGGGTATGAATTGTTCCAGAAGATTCTGGTGGGCGCGGAAGGCCCGGTGAATCCATGGTAACATGTTGCGATGGTCTGGCGGACGGGTGAAGCTTTCGTCCTGTCCCACGAATTCCGTGGAATTGATCCCGACAATATAGGGTATCCACAAGGCGCTTGCCAATATCGCTGTAAGCAAGAGATAGAAAAGTTCCGTAGTCATGCAGCGACTCCTTGCGAAAAGTCGAGAGCCTGGCCGGTTTCGAGGAAGGATTTCAGGCTGGCGACGATTTGGGCCCACCCCTCGGCCACGCCTTCATAACCCGGTGGAATATCAAAGTGCAGAACGGTGAGTTTGGTGAGGCTGCCCATGGGCTGCAGTTCATAAACATTGCGGGAGGCCTTGCGTTCTCCATCGCCCCAGCCCGGGACGAAGGTCATTTCGAGACGGTTGTAGGGGTCGGCCTCAAGAATGGTGCCTGACAACATGACGCCGCCTTCGGGCCTGAGAAATTCGTAATGTTCGCCTGTGGCCACCTTGCCTGTGAAGGCGGCCTTGGCGAAATGATATTGCTTTGACAGTTCGGCCGAGGTCAGCGCCTCCCAGAGTTTTTGCGGCGTGGTGCGAATGAAGGTTTCGAGCATGAAGTCGGGTTTCGTTGCAGCGGGCATGTCAGTTTCTCCTTCCAGTGTTGATTTCAGGTCCAGCAGGGCACGGGTCAACGGCTGGCGCGTGATCGGTTCGATCCAGCGGTCCACCAGTTCCTGCACAGGGGCGGTGTTGAGGTAGTGATATTTGAAGCGCCCGACCTTGCGGGTGATGACAAGATTGGCGGCTTCCAGAACGTCCAAATGCTTCATGACGCCAAAGCGGGTCATTTTGAGGACGCTTTCCAGTTCGGTCAGGGTCTGGCCGTCGCGTTGGCGTAATCGGTCCAGCAGGTCCCTGCGGGTCGGATCAGCCA
>JANNNG010000045.1:0-5343 GCA_031398425.1 Hyphomicrobiales bacterium
CTTCAAGTCAGGAACTGAGTCATGAGCAAGCGCATGGAAGGCCCTCGCTGGGGCTGGCGGGTTTTGACGATCTGGGGCATTTTTGCATTTCTGCCCATTCTTTACTTTGCTTCGATTGCACTTAGGCCGCGCAATGAACTCATTGCGCCGCAGCCGATTTATTTTCCCACACTGACGATTGAGACCTGGGCCAAGATCTGGAATGAGTGGCCGATTGGCCTCTACTTCTACAATTCCATGGTTGCAATTACGGGCAGTGTTTTCATCTGCCTGATCCTGGGTGTTCCCTGCGCCTATGCGCTGGCGCGCTACAAGTTCAAGGGCAATGCTGACATTGGCAACTATATTCTCTCCACTAAGATGATGGCACCCGCCGCCGTGGTGGTGCCGATGTTCTTCCTGTTTGGCAAACTGGGACTGATTGATTCGGTCTGGGCGCTGATGCTGGTCTACGCCGCCATGAACCTTTCCATCGTGGTGTGGATTGTGCGCAGTTACATGATCGACATCCACCCTGAAATTGAGGACGCGGCACGCACCGATGGTGCTTCTGACCTGCGTATCCTCTGGGAAATCATCATTCCCATGTGCCTGCCCGGCATCATCACAGCGGCGGTCATTGCCGCGATTTTTGCCATGAATGAATATCTGTTCACGCTGATCATCGCGTCGAAGAATGCCTATCCCTTGTCGGTGGCGCTGGCAAACTTCTCGGGTGGCTCGGACGGGATCATCTACAACGCGATTGCGCTGGTGGGCTTCCTCGCTTTCTTCCCGGCGCTTTTGCTCGTGATTCTGATCCAGAACCATTTGTCACGCGGGTTGACGATGGGTGCAGTGAAGGGCTGAGAAGCCCCTCTCCGTCACGCGTTCCGCGTGCCACATCTCCCGCAAGCGGGCGAGGAAAAGCAATCTTATACTCGCCCGCTTGCGGGAGAGGTGGCAACGCGAAGCGTTGACGGAGAGGGAATTCTGAAACTGCACCCGCTGTCAGCCCCCCCGGCGCAACCCCATCACGCCCTCACACAAAAGCAAAACTCCTTTCACGAGCCGGTGAGAATGTCCGTGAGGTGGATGCTTGTTCAACTATTCCAGCGTATGGCAGCTTGACGCGAGGATGCTATGAGTTTTGGAACAATGACCATGACAGACACACACACGAAGCCCCTGTGGCGCAGGTTGGCGGGGCCTCTGGGGCTGCTCGTCTTGCTGGGTCTTGGTTATGCAATGGGATTGCACCAGTATCTCACTCTGTCCGCGATTGCCGAGAACCGGGCGGCGCTGGCGGCTTACACGTCGGAGCATCTGCTGTTGTCACTGCTTGCGTTCGTGGCGGTTTACATTGTGGCGGTGGCCGTGTCGATTCCGGGTGCTTCCGTGCTGACCATTCTGGCGGGGCTGTTGTTTGGCTGGCTGCTGGGTGGCATGGCCGCGATTGTTGCGGCAACCATAGGTGCAACGATCCTGTTCCAGATCGCCAAAAGCTCCTTTGGCGATGTGTTGGCAAAGAAAGCCGGTCCATTTCTCGCCCGCATCAGTGCCGGCTTTGCCGATGATGCTTTCAACTATCTCCTGTTCCTGCGCCTGGTGCCTGCTTTCCCGTTCTGGCTAGTCAACATTGCACCTGCCTTGGCCAATGTGAAACTGCGCACTTTCATCATTACCACCTTCGTCGGCATCATTCCCGGCAGCTTTGCCTTTGCTTTCGTGGGTGCAGGACTTGATTCCATCATCACCGCACAGCAGGCGGCTCACCAACAGTGCCTTGCGCAGAAAAGTCTGGCCGAATGCCCCTATGAACTTTCGGTGTCTTCATTGATAACGCCCCAGTTGCTGTTGGCTTTTGCTGCGTTGGGGCTTGTGGCGCTCATTCCTGTGGTTCTGAAGAAATGGAAAGCCCGCCATGCAGTTTGATCTTGCGATTATTGGTGCCGGGTCCGCTGGCCTGTCGGTTGCAGCCGCTGCGGCGCAGTTTGGCGAGAAGGTGGTGCTGTTTGAAAAGGCAGAGATGGGCGGCGACTGCCTGAATACCGGATGTGTTCCGTCAAAGGCCTTGCTTGCTGCTGCCAAGGCAGCACAGGCGCATCGCTCGTCTGCGTCATTTGGCGTGATGCCCCATGAGCCTGAAGTGGATTTCGCCAAGGCCATGGCTCACGTGGAAAGCGTCATCACCACCATTGCACCGCTTGACAGTCAGGAACGGTTTGAAGGCTTGGGTGTTGTTGTGGTACGCGCGGCTGTGCGGTTCACAGGCGCCAGGACGCTTGAAGCCAACGGCATCATCTACACCGCGCGGCGCATTGTCATTGCCACGGGCTCGCGGGCTGGTGTGCCACCCATTCCCGGCATCCATGATGTGCCATTCTTCACCAATGAAAGCATTTTCAAGAATCGCATATTGCCGAAACATTTGATCGTGATCGGGGGCGGGCCCATCGGCATGGAAATGGCGCTGGCCCATCGCAGGCTTGGCGCTGAGGTCACCGTACTCGAGGCGTTTCAACCCCTGGCCAAGGACGATCCGGAACTTGCCGAGGTCGTGCTACAATCTCTTCAAGCCGAAGGCATCGTCATTCGCGGTGGCATCAAGATCGAACGCATCGAGAAGTCCAGCACAGGTATTCGCATTGTTGCAGCAGAGAATGAAATCATTCAAGGTTCGCATCTGCTTGTTGCAGCGGGCCGCAGCGCAAATGTCGATGGTCTTGATCTTGAGAAAGCGGGCATCGCGTTTACCAAGCGCGGCATCACAGTCGACAAGGCCTTGCGCAGTGTATCGAACAGCCTCGTCTATGCGGCAGGTGATGTGGCGGGTGGTTTGCAGTTCACCCATGTGGCGGGCTATCACGCGGGTCTCATCATCCGCAATGCATTGTTCCGCTTGCCAGTCAAAAACCGTACCGACATCATCCCCTGGGTGACCTACACGGACCCGGAGCTGGCCCACGTGGGCCTCACAGAAAAAGATGCGCGTGCGCAGCATGGTGATGGTGTTCGCGTACTGCGCTGGAACTTCCATGAAAACGACCGTGCAATTGCAGAAGGCAAATCCAAGGGACTTGTGAAACTGGTCACAACGAAAAATGGCCGCATTCTCGGCTGCTCGATCGTTGGTCCCAATGCGGGTGATCTCATCGCCATGTGGACTTTGGCCATCACGCAGAAACTCAAGGCTTCCGCTATCGCTGGCATGGTATTGCCTTATCCAACATTTGGCGAAGCAGGCAAGCGCGCGGCCGTCACCTACTATGCCGGTGTGACGGAAAAACCGTTGATCCGAAGGCTTATCGGCTTTCTGAAGGTTTTCGGCTAGTATGATCCGATGAATGATGCTTCGACAAAACTGAAAAACCGCATCAGCGGACTTTCTACGAAGGTGCTGTGGCTCACGATCGTATTTGTACTGGTTGGCGAAGTGCTGATTTTTCTGCCGTCAATTGCAAATTTTCGCATTCAATGGATGAAGACGCGAATAGCCCAGGCCGAAATCGCCTCGCTTGCAGCAGAAGCCGCCCCTGACGCTATCCTCGACGATTCGCTGCGCACGGAAATCTTGAAAGGGGCCGGCGTCATGGCGGTGTCCCTGAAGCGCGAAGGCACCCGGCGACTGATCTTGCGCAACAATGAAACGGGCATGACAGAAGAGACCTTCGATCTCCGACCGGGCATGCACTGGCTGACACTCGGCGATGCACTGTCGGCATTGTTCAGCGCGAAGGATCGCATCATCAACATCATTGACTATCCGCCCAACATGTCGGGCGAATTGATCGAGGTATCCTTGCATGAAGAACCCTTGACCAAGGCCATGCGCGCTTACGGCCTCAACATTCTCTACCTCTCGATTGTGCTTTCTGTCATTGTGGCGGCAATGATTTATGCAGCCCTCAACAAGGTGCTGGTGCGGCCTATGCAGCGGATTTCCGCCAACATGACGGCCTTTGGCGATAAGCCTGAGGATGCTGCCCGCATTATCTCACCATCGCTGCGCAGGGATGAGATTGGAACAGCAGAGCGAGAATTGCAAGCCATGCAGACGCAGTTGCAATCCCTGCTGCAACAGAAAAGCCATCTTGCAGCTTTGGGCCTTGCTGTCAGCAAGGTCAGTCACGATCTTCGCAACATGTTGACCACGGCCCAGGTCGTGTCGGACGCACTGGGGCAAGTGCGTGATCCGCAGGTACAGCGTTTCGCACCACGCCTGATCACGTCGCTTGATCGTGCCATCAATTTTCTGACCCAGACACTGAAGTATGGCCAAGCACGGGAGCTACCGCCCGAGCGCATGAGGTTGAATTTGAATGATGTTGTGCAAGATGTTCTGATGGCGTTTGAGCCTCTGGTGCAGGAACGCATTGCTCTTACGCACAGAGTTGACCGGTCCATCATTGTCGATGCTGACCGTGAACACTTGCATCGGATCCTCACCAATCTCGTGCGCAATGCCACTCAGGCCTTTGAGCAGATGGTGCAAAATCCTGAACGCAAGCCCGCCATCAGCATCTCAGCAGATCGGCGTGGAAGCGTCACTGAAATCGATGTGATCGATAATGGTCCTGGAATTCCCGACGCGGTGCGAAGCCGATTGTTCGAGGCCTTTCAATCGGCCGCCAAGCCCGGCGGCACAGGCTTGGGCCTCGCCATCTCCCAGGAACTGGCCGAGGCCCACGGTGGCTCCATATCTGTCCGCCATTCCAATGCCGACGGCACCTGCTTTTGTGTGGTCATACCCGACCGCGTGGTGGAACTGGCCCGCCACAAAAGGCTGGCATGAGGGACATGTGCAATGAAGCTTGCCTTTGACAAAACTTCCGCCTAAGGAAACGCCGTTCCCGCCAGTGGCGGCAACAGGCGCCCGTAGCTCAGCTGGATCAGAGCACTAGACTACGAATCTAGGGGTCAGAGGTTCGAATCCTTTCGGGCGCGCCATCTTTTCAATGACTTAGCAAAATCGCCCAGACTGTAGTCGCACGATTAGTCGCGCAATCGGGTGGCGCTTCTGCGGGCTCAATGTTAAACTATGTGCATATGAGCGATTGGACCTATGAGGCGATCAGGCCACGATTTTGGACTTGGCAGCAGAATGAACAAGGCGTCTCTTTGCCTGTCATTCAGTTCTGATTTGTGTGTTGAGTTGGGCATTCACCGCAATGCGCCGTGGGTAAAATTCAAATAGGGTGGCGACCTCGATTTTATGGCCTGGAGAGCAGGCCCCAAGAATCTGGACAGTTGGTTAGGTGAAGTTTCTGCCTGATATTGGCCTCGGGAATCGAGGGCAGACAGGAGAAATCATGACGAGACGAAAGCGACGGAACCACTCAGGAGCATTCAAGGCGAAAGTGG